>JAJYFI010000122.1 GCA_021790955.1 bacterium
CCCTCGTCCCCAAGCTCCTCGAGCGGGGTTACGACGTGACCGTCGTCGACCTCCTGTGGTTTGGCAACAATCTCCCGTCCGAGGTCCCCGTCGTATGCAAGGATTTGATGGAGATCCGCCCCGACGAGCTCAAAGGCGTCGATCAAGTGATCTTCCTGGGCGGGCTCTCCAACGACCCCATGGCGGAATATTCGCCGGGGAAAAACTTCGTCTCCAACGCCGCGGCGCCCGCCTATCTCGCCTACGCCGCGAAGCAGGCCGGAGTCCGGCGCTTCATCTACGCGGGTTCCTGCTCGGTTTACGGCTATACCGTCAACGAGCTCTACGACGAGGAGGCCCCCGCGGTCTCCCATTATCCCTACGGGATCTCGAAGCTCCAGGGGGAATTCGCCGCGACCCAGCTCAAGTCGGATGCCTTCTCGGTGATCGCCTTCCGCAAGGGAACGATCTGCGGCTTTAGCCCCCGCATGCGCTTCGACCTCGTGGTGAACACGATGTTCAAGACCGCGCTCGCGGACGGGCTCATCACGGTCAACAACCCCGCCATCTGGCGGCCGATCCTCGCGATCCAGGACTCCGTCTCGGCGTATATCCGGGCGGTGGAATGCAGCCTGAGCATCTCGGGCGTCTTCAACATCGCCTCCGGCAACTACACCTTGGGCGAGATCGCCGATGAGGTCAGGCTCGGCCTCAAGAGGCACATGGGGCTTGAGCCCAAGCTCCGGATGCTCCACAACCACGACATCAGGAACTACAAGGTGAATTTCGAGCGGGCCCAGCATGTGCTGAGCTTCAAGCCCAAGTTCGACGTGGCGGCGATCGTGGAGGAGCTCTGCTCCCGCCGCGAGAGCTTTGGCGACTTCGCGGACGACCGCTACTACAATATCGCCACCTTCAAGCGCCTGGACGGCACCCTGCGCGAGCCCGTGCTCAAGGGAGACGGCCCGGCCCCCTCGCTCCGGGAGGCTGGCCTCAAGGAGGGCTCGGCCGCCAGGCCCGCTCGGGACGGACTGTGCCGCCGTCTTTCGCGAAGCCGGCCATGAGGTGGCGGCGATCTTCGAGTTGTCCGGGACGAAGGTGCGGCTTGAGCGCGCCAAGTAGCGCCTCTTAGCCGAGCCACGGGGCTCGGCGCCGCGCCAGCGCCGAAAACGGCACGGCCTCGACGCCGCCGCCAAGCCGCAGGGACTCGCGCCCCTGGTAGACGACAAAGCCTCGGGAGGCTCCCAGGTCGGCCATGCAGGTCTTAAGAGAACGCAGCGATGCGGCGGGACTGCGGGAGGCTTTAATCTCGATCGGCCATCGCCGCGAGCCCTCCTCGAGAACGAGGTCCACCTCCCCGCCGGCGTGCGTTCCCCAGAAGCAATAGGACGCGCCCGGCCTGAGAAGCCGAGCCTGAGCGATGATCTCCTCGATGACGAAGCCCTCCCAGGAGGCCCCGCGCTTGGGGTGCGATTCAAGCTCGGAAGGCGCGGAGAGCCCCAGGAGCCGGTGGAGAAGGCCGGAGTCACGCAGGTAGACCTTGGGGCTCTTGACCAGCCGCTTGCGGACGTTGGCGTGCCATGGAGGGAGGCGCCGGATCATGAAGGTGTCCTCGAGGATGTCGAGATAGTCCGCGACGGTGTGATGGCTCACTCCCAGAGAATTGGCGAGCTCGGAGGAGTTGAGGATGCCGCCGTGCCAGTGGGCGAGCATGGTCCAGAACCTCTTGAGGCGTCCGGCCGGCAGCCGGAGGCCCAGGGCGGGCAGCTCGGCGTTGAGATAGGCGTCGATGTACGCGTCGAGCCAGTCCCGCCTTTGCTCGGCCGACCGGAGCCGCCCGAGCGGCGGGTAGCCGCCCCAGAACCAGCGATCCAAGGCCAGGGAGGATCGGCCGAGGAGCTCGCATGCCAGGAAAGGGGAGAGCTCGACCGCGCCGAGACGTCCCGCCAGGCTTTCTCCCGCCATGCGCTTCAAGGAGGGCTTGGCGGAGCCGGTGAGAAGATATTGGGCTGGCCGGCCGCGCCGGCGGTCGACCGCGGAGCGCAGGGCCGGGAACAGCTCCGGCATCCTCTGGGCTTCGTCGAAGACGGCCTGGACGTTGTCCTCCAGGAAGGCGTCCAGGTCGGCGGCGACGATATCCCGGTCGCGGCTTCGCTCGAAATCGAGGTAGCGCCAGCCTTTGAGGAGAGACCGGGCGAGCGTCGTCTTCCCGCACTGGCGCGGTCCGGAGACGAGAACGACGGGAAACGTCCGCAGCTGCGCGCGCAGCCGGGCGGTCGCCAGGCGGGGGATGATCATTGTTGAATTATGGCACTAAAGGTTCCAAAATACAAGCATCATCCCCGGATCGGCGCCCGGCGCGGGATGAGCCTCGGCCGCGGCCTAGGCGTAGGCCAGAAGGCCGAGGTTCTTAAGGAAGCCTGTTTTCAGAAAGCCGTGCCGCAGGATCGTCCGCCGCCGCTGAAACGGGCCCATGGCGTTTAAGCCGCAGAAGGCCTCCAGGACCTCGCGCCTCTCGCGCGGCAGCCTCGACCCGTGGATCTCGTTGAACTTGCGCGCCTGCCGGTAGGCCAGATCGAGGCGCCGCCGCACGTAGCCGGGGTCGAGGGCGATTTTCGCGGCCGATTCCACGCCCAAGGCCCTGGCGCCGACGTCGTTGGCGCCGTGCTGGCGATAGAGGATCGTGGGCTCCTGAAGGAAGCCGATCGCGCCGAAGGCCGAGGCGGCAAGCGCCAGCCACCAGTCGTGCATGACGGCCTCGGGGGGGATCGCGCCCACAAGCTCGCGCAGGGCGCCGTTGATCATCGCGGCGCAGCCCGTGACGACGTTTTGCATCAAAAGCCTGTTGAAGGAAGCGCCGCGCTCCGGATCGAGGCGGCTGTACTTCCAAAAGGAGGCGCCGAGGGGGTTGAGCCCGGCGTCGACCACCTCGAGATCCGTATGGGCGAGCAGCGGGCGCGCCTTGCCGTGCGTCCTCTCCAAGCCCTGAAGCAGGGCCAGCGTCTTCTCGATCTTGGCGGGCCTCCAGACGTCGTCATGGTCGCAGAACATGACGTAATCGGCCGTGGAGCGGCTTAAGAGCCGGGCGAAATTCCCCTCGATTCCCAGGCGCTCGGCGCCGTCTTCAAGGAGGCGAAAACGCGCGTCGCGGGCCGCGAAGGACTCGATGACGCGCCGCGATCCGTCGGTCGAGCCGTCGTCTCGCGCGACGAGCCTCCAGTCCCGGCGCGTTTGGGCCTCGATGGACTTGAGCAAGTCGCCCAGATACGGCTCCCCATTGTAAACAGCTAGGAGGATCTCGATGCCCATGAACGAAATCATGCTACTAAATCATTTGCTACGATAAGCGGAATCCATGGCTCAATCCGTCTCCAAGACGATCCTGGTGACCGGCTCCTCGGGGCTCATCGGCTCCGAGGTCTGCGTCTATTTCGGAAAGCGGGGCTTCTCGGTCCATGGCGTGGACAACAACCAGCGCGCGGTCTTCTTCGGCTCCCAAGGCGACACCCGCTGGAACCAGAGGCGGCTTGCCGGCCTCATCAAAAATTTCACGCATCACGAGCTGGACGTTCGGGACAGGGAAGGCGTCCTGCGCTTGGTCGCGCAGCTCAATCCCGGCGTCATCGTCCACGCGGCGGCCCAGCCCTCGCACGACCGGGCGGCGGCGATCCCCTTCGACGATTTCGACACGAACGCCGTGGGCACCCTCAACATGCTCGAGGCCGCGCGCCGCGCCTGCCCCGGGACCCCTTTCATCCACATGTCGACGAACAAAGTCTACGGCGACCGTCCCAACACGATCCGGCTCAAGGAACGGGAGACCCGCTGGGACTACGACGACCCCGCCTATGCGCAGGGCATCCCCGAGAGCTTCTCGATCGATCAGTCCAAGCATTCTCTCTTCGGCGCCTCCAAGGCCGCCTCGGACGTCCTCGTGCAGGAATACGGCCGCTACTTCGGCATGCCGACCTGCTGCCTGAGGGGGGGGTGCCTGACGGGGCCGAACCACTCGGGGGTCGAACTCCACGGCTTTCTCAGCTATCTCGTCAAATGCAATGTCGAGGGCCGCGAGTACAAGGTCTACGGCTATAAAGGAAAGCAGGTGCGCGACAACATCCACTCGGAGGACGTCGCGGCCTTCATCCACGCCTTCAGCCAAAATCCCCGCTGCGGGGAGGTCTACAACCTCGGAGGCGGGCGTGAGAATTCCGTCTCCGTGCTCGAGGCCTTCAAGAAGGCGGAGTCGCTCACCGGGCGGCCCCAGAAATGGGCGTATGTCGAGCAGGCCCGCGCCGGGGACCATATCTGCTACATCAGCGACTTGCGCAAGATGAAGTCGCATTACCCCGCCTGGGGCGTCACGAAGGGCTTAGACGACATCTTTCGCGAGATCGTGGAGTCCTGGAAGTCGCGCCTGCCTCAAACGCCGCTCGCCGCGTGAGAATACTCGTCACGGGAGCCTGCGGCTTCGTCGGAAGCGCGCTGATCCGCGGCTGGGCCGATTCGGGCGCCGGCCACCGGGTCTTCGGCCTCGACAATCTCGTCCGCGGGGGCAGCGAAAAAAACCGCGGAGCTCTGGCCAAGCTCGGCGCCAAGCTCTTTCACGGCGATATCCGCATGGCCTCGGACTTCGAGACCTTGCCGGAGGTCGACTGGGTGATCGACGCGGCCGCCAACCCGAGCGTGATGGCGGGCGTCGACGGCAAGACATCGAGCCGCCAGCTTCTTGAGCACAACCTTTTGGGGACTCTCAACATGCTGGAATTCTGCAAGTCGCGCCGCGCGGGATTCATTCTTCTCAGCACGAGCCGCGTCTACGCCATTTCGGCCCTGGCGGCGCTTCCCTTGGAGGCGTCGGGGAGCGCCTTCCGGCCGAAGCCGACGGGCCCCTTCCCGCCGGGATTCGGAGCGAGGGGAGTCCGGGAGGAGTTCTCGACCGAGCCGCCGATCTCCCTCTACGGGGCGAGCAAGGCGGCCTCGGAGGCCCTCGCCCTCGAATACGGCCGCGCCTTCGGCTTCCCGGTGTGGATCAACCGCTGCGGCGTGATGGCCGGGGCCGGCCAGTTCGGCCACGCCGAGCAGGGGATTTTTTCCTACTGGATCAACAGCTGGAGGGCGAAGCGCCCGCTGCGCTACATCGGCTTCGGCGGCGCGGGCCGTCAGGTGCGCGACTGCCTGCATCCCCTCGACCTTCTGCCCCTTTTGAAACGACAGATGAGCCGTTCAGGCGACGCTCCGGAGCGGGTCTTCAACATCGCGGGCGGCATCGAGAACTCGATGTCTCTTTCCCAGCTCTCCGAGTGGTGCCGGGAGCGCTTCGGCCCGCTCGATGTGGCATCCGACGCCCGGGAACGCCCCTTCGACGTGCCCTGGCTCGTGCTCGACAGCTCGAAGGCGGGGTCTTTCTGGGGGTGGCGGCCCGAGCGCGGCATCGAGGACGTGCTGGGCGAGATCGCCGATTTCGCGGAGAAAAACCCCGATTGGCTGAGCCTTTCCGGAGCGCACGCGTGACGCATCGCCCGGGCGGCGCGCCGCTCAAGCTTCTCTCCGTCGTCATACCGGCGCGCGACGAGGAGGGCTGCATCGCCTCGACGGTCGAGCATCTCCACGTCGAGCTGAGGCTTCATCAAGTCCCCCACGAGATCGTCGTCGTCGACGACGGCAGCTCGGATCGTACCCGGGATATTCTGAAGCGGC
>JAJYFI010000123.1 GCA_021790955.1 bacterium
GATGGCGGGAGTCCTGGGATCGCGCTTCCCCACCATCAAGCGCCTGACGATCCACCTGACCTTCCTCGACCGCCAGCGCGTCCTTGAGGAAAGGGATCTCTCCATGGGCCCCCAGGAAGCCGCGGCGTTCACCCTCCCCTGCCCAGGCCGCTGCGGCAGAGGCCAGTTCGATCTCGCCGCCAAGATCGCCGAGGCCGTCGCGGCGAGGGTTCCCCTCTTCGAGTTCAGCCTGCCTTGCGCGGAGCCCTACTTTAGCGCCAAGGCGGAGCCCTGTGGCTGCGAATTGAGGGGCCGCGCGCAATTCGACTTTTTCCCGGCTCCCGAAGTCCCCGCCGTTTAAAAACCCCGCGCGTCAGCGCAGGACCGTCGTCTCAAGGACGATCAGCACGATCCCGATGATCGAGCCTCCCGCGATACCGCCGGCGCAGAGCGTTTCCCGATTCTCCACGAAGGCGCGGCGGGCGAAGCTCCGCGGGTCCTTGAAGGATCGGGCGCCGAGCCAGAACAAAAAGGATCCCAGAAACATCGCCAGGGAATCCGAGAAAGGCAGAACGAAGGCGAGGCCGAGGCCCACCGGCGAGAGCGGGAAACGGCCGCGGGTCTTGATGTTGGCGATCTCGAGGGCGATCCCCAGGGCCGCGCCGACAAGAATCGCGACCCGCGCCGTCGGATGAAGGAGATCGAGCCCCTTCGTGAGCACCTCGGCGACCGCGCGCCAAATCTGGGCGGCGGGCATGGGAAGCTTGTCCGACATCAAAAGCGAGAGATCCCCATGGATCATGAGGTTGAACACCGGCACGGAAACCGCCGCCCCGGCCAAGATCCCCAGGACGTGGCCGGCCGCCTGATGCCTGGGCTTTCCGCCCAGCATGTAGCCCGGCTTGATGTCCATGAGAAGGTTGGAGGCGCTGGAGGAGACTTCGCTCGTGATGCAGGCGGTCATCAGATTCGTCGTGACGTTCCCCGGCGCCAGACCGCTGTAGGTGAGCTGGGTGAGCTTGCCCAGCGCGCCCACGGGCGTGATCGAGGTGAGCCCCGTCGAATTCACGGCGATGAGGGTGAAGACGAAGACGAGCGGCACGGAAATCGCCCCCAGCCACCACTTGATCCCGAAAAACTCGTGGCCCGCCCAAACGGTGACGAGCCCGACGATGGGGATGCCGACGATGGAGAGCCACAGGGGCAGCTCCACATCCCCCAGGACGTCGCCCTCGCGGGCCCGGCCCCCGCTGAAGACCTTGCGCAAGGAATCGACGATGACGGCGGGCTTTGAAAGAAAGGAGGCCAGGGAGGCCGTCGTCATCATCGCGACGCCGCCCCACAGCGCCCACATCGTGATGTTCTTGAAGCCCGTCCCGCGGATGACGCCCGCCTTGATGAGAGGCGGGGCGAGAAGCCCGTAGTTGACGATCGCGCCGACGAGCAAGGAAAGCCCCGTTTTAATCCCCATGATGCCGCCGGCCGCCACCATCACGATCGAGCTGTCCAATTGGATGGTGAGGTTTTGCAGAGGGATCCCGAGGATCTTGGGCGTCCACCACCGATAGATCACGCCGTCCCAAAAAGCGGGCAGGCGCGCCCACTTGAGGTGCAGGGCCTCCATCACCCTGCCGCTGCGCATCGTCTCGATGAGGGCCGAGAGGCCCGCCCCGGCCGCCAGCAGTTTCGCCTTGAACATCCCGTCCGCCCCTTCCCCTTCATGAAGATTGTTCATCACGACTCCGGCGGCGAAGCCCTCCGGAAACGGCAGCTGCTCGTCGTTGATGAAGCGCTTCTTAAGAGGAAAGGCGAAGAGCACGCCCAGCACGCCCAGGAGCGCCATCCAGATCATCGTATGCTGCCAAGGGACCGTGCGGTTCGTCACGACCATGTAGGCCGCGAGTGAGGAGATGAGAGGCGAGGTGACGTAGCCCGCGCTCGTCGCGATCGACTGCATGGCGTTGTTTTCGAGCAGGGTCATCTCGCTCCCAAGCCGGAGCTTGGAGAGGATCTTGAACATCGCGAAGGAGAGGATCACCGAGGAAATGCCCACCCCCAGCGTCCAGCCGGTGCGGATGCCGATGTAGAGATTCGTCAGGCAGAGGGTCCCCCCCAGGAACATCCCGGTCAGGGCGGAGCGGAACGTGAGCTGCGGCATGTCGCCCCGGTAGACGCGCTCGCGCCACCAACGGTCCTTCTCGGCCAGGCTCCACGTCCGCACCTGCTCGGGCGTCAGCTCGTGGATGGCCATGCGTGATTTTCAGAAGCCGCCGGCGTCTATTATACCTTCTTGGCCGAGAACTCTCTCTCCGGGCGGAGCCCGCCGGGCCCCCTCTAAAAAAACTGGATCACGTCCACGTTGAACGTGTATTGATCCCGGCGGGTCCCGTCATCGTACGGGGTCGCTCCCGTCAAAGAGCGCTCATAGCGGATCTCGGGACGGATCTCGGTGAGGGCCGTCAAGTAATGCGTGACGCCGACGGTCCAGCTCGCGTACTGCGTCGCGAAGCCGGTCCTCTCGCCGTTGACGTCGTCAAGCCAATCATTGCGGACCGACAGGAAGTCCTTGGGCCCCAGCTTGTACTCCGTGTAATTGACCGCTCCCCATTCGCGCGACATCCCGGGCAAGGGAGCGCCGCAACCGCCGCCGCCGAAAGCGGTGACTGGGCCGAAATTACAGGTCCCCCCCTTCACCGCGTCCCACTGGTCCATGTAGTAGCCTTCGGTTTCGGTGAAAAAATCCCGCGTGAAGCGATGGCTCCAGGTCAGGTTGAATTCCTGGAGATTGTCGTGATGGGCGGTGAATTTCCCGTCGTTAAAGGAGGTGGCGCCGCCCCAAAGGGAATTATCGTTGCCGGGAGAGACCCACCGCAGCAAGGCCTGTCCCGTCGGCTGGGCGGCGGGAGCCCAGGGAGCGATGTCGCCCCCGGCGTCAACGCCTAGAAGCACCGACCAATGGTTGTTGATCTTTGTTTGGACGTTGACGCCGGTCTGAGTGTACTCGTCGTATGAAAACATCAGGGAGTGCGTGTAAAGAAAATTCTGCGGAGCGGCCTGCGCTTCGATGTCGGCCGGCGAATAGTAGCGGCCTAGCGTGACGACCGACCCTTCGCCGATTCGGGGAAGATAGGCCTGGACGTTGGCGATCATCGGATCGAAGCCGTAAAGCTTGTTTTCCTGGAGCAGCTGTTGGCTGAAGATCCCTTGAGCCGTGGTGTAGCGGTAATCCATGCCGTAGAGGCCGAGGAAGCTGAACCCCCAATCCTCGTGGTCCGTTTGGACCGTGTCCGGCGCGCGCTGAACCTGAAGGACCGCCTGGTCGAGCTGGACGGAGTTGGGAACGATGTCGTAGGTCATCGGCTGATTGGAACGCTTCGAGCTGCTGGCGTTATACCCCGCGTCCACCCAGCCGGAAATCGAGATTTGATGGCTTCTAAGCCAACGGGAGCGGCGCCACAAAATATCGTTGAGAGGCGAGTTCGGAGCGGAACTTGAAACTCCGATCGTCGGCCCTAAATACTCCGTCTGGGGGAAGACGGCGTCGAAGGGAGCCGGCAGCGCCCGACGGCCGGCGGCCGCCTCCTGAGCATACGCCGCGTTCGGAGCCGCCAACGAAACGAGGAGCGCCATTAAAAGCGCCACTCAGCGCGTTCCTTTGGGATTCAAGCGATCGAGGTCTAGATTCAGCTCCAAAACGTTGACCCCCGGCTCCCCCAAAACGCCCAGGAGACGGCCGCGCGTGCGCCGGTCGATGGCCGCCATGACTTCGCCGATCCTGAGGCCGCGCGCGGAGGCCACGCGGGCCGCTTGGTAACGCGCGGCCGCCGGGCTGATCTCAGGGTCGAGGCCGCTGCCCGAGGCCGTCACGAGATCGACCGGGACTGGCGAATAAGGGCCGGGATCGGCTTTTTGAAGCGCCCGGACACGGGACCGAACGGCTTTGATGAGCTCGGGATTCGTCGGCCCGAGATTCGAGCCCGCGGAGGAGGCCGCGTTATAGGGCGGAGTCGTCGCGGAAGGCCGGCCCCAGAAATAGCGCGGGCTCGCGAACGGCTGGCCGATCAGCGCGGAGCCAACCACCTTTCCATGGCGCCGAATAAGGCTGCCGTCGGACTGGCGCGGAAAAAGGACGCGGCCCAACCCCGCGATCGCAAGGGGGTAGACGAGCCCCGTCAAAAGGCTCAACACCGCGATGGAACGAATCGCGATCAACGTCTGCCGCCAATACATGTCAGGCCAGATGCGCCGCGACGAGGAGCATATCGATGAGCTTGATCCCGACGAAGGGCGCCGCGACGCCGCCCAGCCCGTAGATCAGGACGTGATCCCTCAAAAGCCGGTTCGCCGGCACGGCGCGGTATTTGACGCCATGAAGGGCCAGCGGCAGGAGGAAGATGATGATGAGGGCGTTGAAGATCACCGCCGAGAGGATCGCGCTTTCGGGCGTCGCCAGGCGCATGATGTTGAGGGCGTTTAAGGCCGGGTAGGTCGTCGCGAAGGCGGCGGGGATGATGGCGAAATACTTCGAGACGTCGTTGGCGACGCTGAAGGTCGTGAGGGCTCCTCGCGTGATCAGAAGCTGCTTTCCAATCTCCACGATCTCGATCAATTTCGTGGGATTGGAATCGAGATCCACCATGTTGCCCGCTTCCTTGGCGGCCTGCGTCCCTTGGTTCATCGCGACCGCGACATCCGCCTGGGCGAGAGCCGGGGCGTCGTTCGTCCCGTCCCCGGCCATGGCGACGAGCCTCCCCTCTTTCTGGGCCTCCCGGATGAGATTCAACTTCGCCTCCGGGGTCGCCTGGGCAAGAAAGTCGTCCACGCCCGCCTCCGCCGCGATCGCCGCGGCCGTCATCGGGTTGTCCCCCGTAATCATGACCGTTTTGATGCCCATGCGGCGCAGCTCGGCGAAGCGCTCGCGGATGCCGCCCTTGACGATGTCCTTTAAGTGCACGACGCCCAGCACCTTGCCGCGGTCGGCCACGGCCAGGGGAGTTCCCCCTTCCTTCGAGATTCTCTCGACCGCGGAGCGGACCTCCGCGGGAAAGATTCCGCCCTTGGCCTTGACGTAGGCCTCGACGGCATCGGCGGCGCCCTTGCGGATTTGCCGGCCGTCCTGAAGATCGACCCCGCTCATGCGAGTTTGGGCGGCAAACGCGACGAAGCTCGCCCCCAGCTCATGAACGTTCCGATGCCTGAGGCCGTAGCGCTCCTTGGCGAGCACGACGATGCTGCGCCCCTCCGGCGTCTCGTCGGAAAGAGACGAGAGCTGGGCCGCGTCGGCCAAAGTTTCCCGGGAAACGCCCTCAGCCGGGAGGAAGGAAACCGCCTGGCGGTTTCCCAGCGTGATCGTCCCCGTCTTGTCGAGGAGGAGGACGTCCACGTCGCCCGCGGCCTCGACCGCCCGGCCCGACATCGCGATGACATTCGCCTGGATCATGCGGTCCATGCCCGCGATCCCGATCGCGGCCAAAAGCCCCCCGATCGTCGTCGGAATAAGGCAGACCAAGAGGGCGACGAGCACGGTCACCGTGACGGGCGCGCCGTGGCCGGCCTGCGCGACGCCGTAGAGGGAGAAGGGGAGCAGCGTCGCCGTCGCGAGCAAAAAGACGATGGTCATCCCGGCAAGCAGGATGCTGAGCGCG
>JAJYFI010000124.1 GCA_021790955.1 bacterium
CTGAACCAGCTCCTTATCGAGTTGGACGGATTTGAGCAGAATAAAGGAATCGTCCTCATCGCCGCCACCAACCGCCCCGATGTCATCGATCCGGCCCTTCTGCGCCCCGGGCGATTCGACCGCCAAGTCCACGTGCCCATCCCGCACTTGAAAGGCCGGGAGGAAATCCTTAAGGTCCATGCCCGCGGGGTCAAAATGGAGGCGGACGCCGATCTCTCCCTTATCGCCCGCAGGACACCGGGATTCACCGGCGCGGACCTCGCCAACGTCGTCAACGAAGCGGCTTTGCTGGCCGCCCGGCGGCGCAAGGAGGCGGTAGGGCTCGCCGAGCTTGACGAGTCGATCGAGCGGGTGATGGCGGGCCCCCAGAAGAGATCAAGCCTCATGAGCGACAAGGAAAAGCGCGTCGTGGCGTACCACGAATCGGGCCATGCCCTCGTCGCCAAGCTCCTTCCGGAGACCGATCCCGTCCACAAGGTATCGATCGTCTCGCGCGGCCAGGCTTTGGGCTATACGCTTCAGCTCCCGACGAGCGACAAGGTTCTCACGTCCAAGACCGAAATCCTCAACCGTCTCGCGGTCCTCCTCGGCGGGCGCTCCGCGGAGGAACTCGTTTTTTCCGAAATCACGACCGGCGCGGCGGACGATCTCGCGAAAGCGTCGAGCTTCGCGATGAAAATGGTCACGGAATTCGGAATGAGCGACAAGGTCGGCCCCCTTTCCCTCAAAAAACCCGACCAGGAGGTCTTTTTGGGACGGGACATCGTGCAAAAAGGGGGCTACTCGGAAAAAACGGCTCAGCTCATCGACGAAGAGGTCAAGCGCATCGTGACCGAGGCCCAACAGCGGGCGCGCGAGCTTCTCGCCAAGCACAAAAACATCCTCGATACCATGGCCTCCAAGCTTTTCGACAAGGAAATCCTGACCGGCGAAGACATCGATGGGATTCTCAAGGCTGGCGCCGTCGCCTAGCCAACCCACCGCCACGCCGCGTCTTTTCGGCACCGACGGGATTCGCGGCATCCCGGGCGAGTTCCCCCTCGACCGCGAATCGGTCGCACGCATCGTCGCCGCGACGGCCGGAGTGATCGCGCGGGAAAGGCCTCGATCCGGCAACGGAGGGCCGCCGACGGCCCTGATCGTCCGAGACGGACGAAAGAGCGGCCCCGCCCTCGCCGCCGCAATCTCCAAGGGCCTTGATCAAGCGGGGATCCGGGCCGTGGATCTCGGCATCCTGCCGACGCCCTCGCTTTCACGATTGGTGCCTCGGATGGGCGCCGCGCTAGGCGTCTCGATTTCGGCAAGCCACAACCCGGCACGCTATAACGGCCTCAAATTCTTCACGGCGGAAGGCTTCAAAATGCCGCAGGCATCGGAGGTCCGGGCGGAGAAGGAGTTTTTCCAGCCGTCTCGGCCGTTCTCGCACCCCAAGGCTGCCCCGCGCATGGAGCGATCCGACTCGGGCTTGAGGCTCTATCGCGACTTTTTGAGATCGAGCTTCCCCGCCCACCTCGACCTCAAGGGCCTGCGCTTGGTCGTGGACTGCTCCAACGGCGCCGCTTCGGCCCTGGCTCCGGATCTTTTCAGGAGCCTCGGGGCCGAGGTCGTGGCTCTTTCGGCACGGCCCGACGGGACGAACATCAACAAGGGCTGCGGCTCGGTCCACCCCGGACGCATGGTCCGCGCGACGAAATCCTCGCGGGCCTTCGCGGGATTGAGCTTTGACGGGGACGCAGACCGAGTCCTCCTCGCCGACAACGCGGGGCGGCTGTGGGACGGAGATTTTCTCCTCGCTTTCGCGGCCCGCGCCTTGCTTCGCCGGCGGCTTCTTCGTCGCGGCAAAGTGGTCGTCACGACGATGTCCAACTATGCGCTTTTGAGGCACCTCGATTCCCTCGGCATCGCGACCGTCCAGGTCCCGGTGGGAGACCGTCACGTTTCCGAGGCCCTGGACCGCGAGAACCTGAGCCTTGGCGGGGAACCCTCGGGGCACCTGATTTTTTGGGATTGGGCCAAAACCGGGGACGGCCTCCTGACCGCGCTTCACACGCTCGCCTTCGCCCGCTCCGAAGGCTGCCCCCTATCGAAGCTCCGGCCGGCCTACATCCCCGTCCCCCAGACCATTCTCAACGTTCCGGCGTCCCGAAAGCCGCCTCTCGAGTCCCTGCGGCGTTTCCAAGCGGCGCTCAAGCGGGAGGAAACCGCGCTCAGGGGTTCCGGCCGGATCGTGGCGCGCTATTCGGGAACGGAACCCCTGCTGCGCCTGATGGTGGAGGGGCCGGGAGCCGGCCGCGTCCGGGCGGTCGCCCGGGCGCTCGGCGCCGTCTATCTTAATGAAACCAGCGAGGAGGCGGATTGGGATGAACTTTGAAAACAGGCAGGTCAAGCTCGGCGTGAACGTCGACCATTTGGCCACGTTGCGGCAAGCGCGCCGCGACGTCCAGCCCGATCCGGTCGCGGCCGCCAAGCTGGCGCGGCAAGCCGGCGCGGACATGATCGTCGTCCATCTGCGCCGCGACCGGCGCCATATCCAGGACCAGGACCTCTTCACGCTCTGCCGTCTCAGGGGAAAAACTCACGTCGAAGTCTGCACGGACCCCGCCCTGCTGGCCGTCGTGGCCAAGGCCAAGCCCGCCTCCGCTTGCCTCGTGCCGGAACGCCCCGGCGAAATCTCGACTGAGGGAGGGATCAAGCTTTCTGACGGCGGCGGACGATCGGTCGGACGGGCGATCGCGCGCCTTAAGAAGGCGGGGATTGGCGCCAGTCTCTTTGTCGACCCGGAAGCCGCCGCCGTCCGCATGGCCAAAAGCCTCGGAGCCGACACGGTCGAGCTCTGCACGACGTCTTATGCCGCGGCGGAGAATCCCCGCGAAGCGAAGACGGCCCTCGAAAAGCTGGATTTGGCCGCCTATCTCGCCTATGAACTCGGCCTCCGCGTGCACGCGGGGCACGACCTCGACTACGAAAACGTCCGGCCAGTAGCCGGCATCGCCCATCTCGAGGCCGTCAACGTCGGATTTTCGATCGTGGCCCGCTCCGTCTTCGTGGGGTTGAAGCCTGCGGTCGCCGAGATGAAAAAACTTCTGGCCCTCTAAACACGCGATGTGCGGCATCATCGGCTACGTAGGGGAAAAAGCGGCCGTTCCGATCGTTCTCGAGGGTTTGCGGCGCCTTGAATACCGCGGTTACGACTCCGCGGGCGTCGCCGTCCTGACCAACGGCGCGATCGAGCGGCGCCGAACCGCCGGCAAGGTGTCGGCGCTCCGGAACCTTCTCGCGCGCGCCCCCCTTCCGGGGACGACGGCCATCGGCCATACCCGCTGGGCCACGCACGGAAGCCCCAAGGAAGAGAACGCCCATCCACATTCGGACTGCACGGGCGGCCTCGTCGTCATTCACAACGGCATCATCGAAAACTATCTCGACCTTCGCGCGGACCTCCTCCGACGAGGGCATCGCTTCGCCTCCGAGACGGACACGGAGGTGGTGGCTCACTGGCTCGAGGAAACGCTCAAAAAGAGCCCGGCCCCCGGCAGCCCCAAAGAAGCTGAGGCGGCCGTGGTCGCGGCCCTCCAGGCGGCCACTCAGACCCTGCGAGGAGCCTACGCCTTGGCCATCCTCTGGAACAAGGCCCCGGGAATCATCGTCTGCGCGAAGACCGCCTCTCCCCTCGTCGTCGGCCTCGGGAGGGATGAAAATTTCCTCGCCTCGGACGCGCCGGCCTTCCTTTCCCACACCCGACGGGCCGTCTACCTGGAGGACGGCGAGATGGCCGTCCTGAGCCGCGGCCGTTGCCGCCTGATGCGTTTCGACGGCAAGCCGCTTGCGCGACGGCCCGTCGAAATTCCGTGGAATCATTCCATGGCGGAGAAGGGTGGGTTCCGGCATTTCATGCTCAAGGAGATTTTCGACCAGCCCCAGGCGATCGAGGACACCCTGCGCGGGCGAGTCCCCTTTTCGGGACTCAATTTCGAGAGGGAGACAGGCCTGACGCCCCGCGTCCTTTCGCGCGTCAAGCGCGTGCGGCTCATCGGCTGCGGCACGGCCTACCATGCCTGCCTCGTCGGCCGCTACTGGATGGAGTCGCTCGCCGGCCTCTCCGCCGACGCCGAAACGGCCTCAGAGTACCGCTACCGGGAATCGGTCATGCCGCCGGGCGAGCTCGTGATCGCGGTCAGCCAGTCCGGCGAGACCGCCGACACGCTGGGCGCGGCGAGAATGGCGCGCGCCCGCGGCGCCAAGGTGCTCGCGGTGACGAACTGCCTCGGCTCGGCGCTCGCCCGCGAGGCGGATTTCTCCCTTTTCACCCGATGCGGCCCCGAACTCGGCGTCGCATCGACCAAAGCCTTCACCGGCCAGATGGCGGCCTTGGTCGTCGTGGCGGCGCGCTTGGGGCTCGCGCGCCGGGCGCTTGCCCGCGCGCGGGCCTCCGAACTCGCGAACGCCCTCCTCTCCCTCCCCTCCGCCGCCGCGGGGGCCCTCAAGCTCGGCGCGGAGATCCTCAAGATCGCCCGGCAACTGCGCCGCGCCGAGGACTTCTTCTACATCGGGCGCGACCTCAACTACGCCGTAGCCTTGGAGGGGGCGCTCAAGCTCAAGGAAATCTCCTATCTTCACGCGGAAGGATACGCCGGAGGGGAGCTCAAACACGGCCCGATCGCCCTCATCGAGAAAGGAGTCCCCGTCGTCGCCCTCGCGACAAGATCGCGGCTGCGCGACAAGATCGCCGGCGCCGTCTCGGAGGTCAAGGCCCGGGGCGCCCGCCTCATCGCGGTCCAGACAGAAGGCGATCCACCGTTGCACGGCGCCGACGCGATCCTTTGGCTGCCCGATATCTCGGAAATTCTATCCCCCATCCTGGCTGTCATTCCGCTCCAGCTCCTGGCCTATCACATCGCGCATCTGCGCGGCTGCGACGTGGACCAGCCCCGCAACCTTGCCAAAAGCGTCACGGTGGAGTAAGAAGAGGAAGGCGCCGGCTCGAACCCGCCTGGGCCTCGACATCGTCGAGGTCGACCGGATACGGGCCATCGCCAGGCGCGCGCCTCTTTTTATCTCCCGGATTTTCGCGCCCGAGGAGATCCGCTATTGCAAAGCGAAGAAAAAGCCCTGGCCCCACTTCGCGGCGCGCTTCGCGGCCAAGGAAGCCGTATGGAAGGCCCTCGGGCACGGCGGCGTCGCTTTGCGGGATATCCGCGTCGAGCGGGACGACCATGGACGTCCCTACGTTTTAGTCAAAGGCCGGTTGCGCCCGGACATCTCCCTTTCCCTGACGCATACGGAGCGGTACGCCGCGGCGGTCGCGACGTCGGGGGAGGCGTCCCCATGACGGCGAAATCATCCGTCGCGTCCTTGCGCCGCGCCCTCATGCCGCGTTCGCCGGAGGACCATAAAGGGGTTTTTGGGCATGCGCTCATCGTCGGAGGCTCCCGGGGAATGCTCGGCGCGGCCATCCTCGCGACTCGCGCGGCCCTTCGGTCGGGGGCGGGTCTGGTGACCCTGGCCCTCCCGCGCAGCCTCCAGGACGCCGCCGCGGCGGCCGTCCCCGAGGCCCTGACGCTCGGGCTTCCCGAATCCTCGGCCGGG
>JAJYFI010000125.1 GCA_021790955.1 bacterium
GCCGGCTGCCATTCGTCGAGGGGTCGCACGTCGCCGAGCGACGCCCGGACCTGGGGATCCAACGACCGGGCCGCCGCGAGCGCCGTCTCGACCGCGGTCAGGCACAGGATGCCCTCGGCGATGGAGGCGTGGCGGATCGAGGCCGCCTCCACCCTCGGCGTGCGCTCGTCAGAGGAGGTGCTTACGGCCTCGTTCACGCTTCAGGCTCCTCTCCTTGGCCGTTCGTTTTACCGTCTCGACGTTCTGCGGGCGGGGACGCTCGCCGCCTCGCGCCGCTTTTCCGTCGATGTGGTCCGCCATAAATACCGCATCATGTATCTCTGCGGGCGGCCGGGCTACGGCTATTCCTTCCTTCGGCGGTTTCTCAACGCCGACCCGAATCGGGAGCTCGTGAGCTTCGTGATCCTGCGCAACCCGAGAAATCCCGTCCTGGTGCCGGACCGCGACCTCTCTCTCATCCCTTTTCCGGCCCAGGACATCTTCGTCCGGGATCTTCCGCAGTTCGATCTCTTCATTCTCGAGAATTTTTCTCTCGCGCGATTTCATCTGCCCGCGGCCTATGCCGAGTCCCTGAGGTCCTTCGTCGCGGCCGGAGGCGCTCTCACCGTGATCGGCGGGGACGAAGCCGTCTCCGGGGCGGGGTGGCGGGGGACGGCCATCGAGGATCTTTTGCCCGTCACCCTCGCCGAGCCCGGCGCGCCGGCTTTAAAGACGGCCCCGGTCACGGCGAAGCCGATCGGCCTGCGGCATCCCTTGACGGCCCTCTACGACGGAGAAGACGAGACGCGCCGGGCGTGGGAAAGCCTGCCCGACTTGGATGCCGGCCCGATGTTCGCCAAGCTTAAGCCCGGCGCCCAGCTCGTCGTCGAGGCCCTGCCCGCCCCTGGCTCCGGCGCCGCTCCCTACCCTCTCATCGGGCTTCGGGAATACGGCCGCGGGCGCGTCATGGCCGTCGCGACGTCGTCTCTGTGGCGCTGGAAGCTGGGGCTCGCCCGGAACCGCCGCTACTCTGATTTCTACGACCGGTTCTGGAACCGGGCGGTCGAGTACCTGACGGGCAGCCTGGATGTGTCCCGGGTCAGGCTGGAGACATCGGGAGATTTCCCCCCGCGTTTTGAGCCGGTGCGCCTGACCTTGCGCGTCTTCGACCAGGCTTTCGTTCCGGCGGCCTCGGCGCAGCCCCGCGTCCTCTGGCGCCAACCCGATGGAAAGACTCGCGAACTGTTCCCTCGAGAGGAGGGGCCGGGCGTCTTCTCCTTTGAGATCACGGGGCTCAGGGAAGGCTTGAACCGGATCGACGCGACGGCCGCGATCGCGGGACGTTCCGCGGGTTCGGACCATGTGGAGTTTCGCTGGGAGGCGGGGAAGCCGGGCGCCGAAGAGACGGTCGACGAGGCCTGGCTGCGTGAAATCGCCGCACGCACCGGCGGGAGCTACGAGCCCCTTCCTCGCGCGAACGCCCAGGCGATGCTCCAGCGGCTTCCCCCCCCGACTTGGAGCGCCAGGGTCTCAAAAACGCTCCGGCCCGCGTCCCAACCGCCGTGGCTTTTTCTCGCGGGAGCGCTCTTGGCGATCGAGTGGTATTGGCGCCGCCGCAAGGGGCAAGCGTGATGCGATTCCTCTCACGCCGCCAACTCGCCGTCGCCGTCTTCCTCGGTTTCTGGCTCTGCTACCTTGGGGGGGCGGGACCGGGGCTGCTCGCCTACCGTGACACCGGGGAGATGGCGGCGAGCGCTTGGACGCTCGGAGTCTCCCACCCGACGGGCTATCCCCTCTACATTTTATTGGGAAAGCTCTTCGACGCGGCGTTTCCCTGGGGCAATCCCGCCTACCGCCTCAATCTCCTATCCTCCCTGCCGATGGCGGCGGGAATGGCCCTGTTTTTCATCGCCGCGGCGGGTCTTTGGGGCGAGATTCCGGCTCTGGGCGCGACGGCGCTTATCGGCCTGAGCGGGCAGGCCTTGACGCTCGCCCGCGTCCAGGAGATGTACGCCCTGGGTTTCCTATCCGCCGCCGGCCTCCTGGCGCTCGCGCTTGAGCTTCGCCGGGAGGCCGCGACGGCCGGCCAGCCTCCCGAGAAGGATTGGCTAGGATTCTGCTTTCTCTTCGGGCTTTCTCTCGGAAACCGTCTGGATCTCATCTTGATCGCCGCCGGTTTTATCGCCTGCGCCATCGGTTTCAAGGACAAAGCCTGGCTCTCGCCTTGGTTCGGGCTTTCCTTTCTCGCTTTCCCCGCCGCCATGTTCTTCACGGGTTCGAACTATTGGGTGCTTCTCCTTGTCGCGCTCACGTTCTGGAGCCTCTCGGCGGCGGCTGGCCGCTTCGAGCGGGCGGTGAAAAGCTCGCTTTTCGCGCTTCTGGGCTTGAGCGTTTACCTTTACCTCCCCATCCGTTCCTCGAGCCTGCCATGGCTGGACTGGAGCCACCCGGCGACATGGAGCAATTTAGTCCAGGTTCTGCTTCGCTCGAAGTACGAGGGCACCCTCGATCTCATTTCGAAAAATTATAAGCCGGGAGAGCTTTGGGGGGCCAACCTCGCCCTGTATGGCCGCCATGTGCTTCATAACTTCACGGTCGCGGGGATTGCCCTGGCCGCCGCTGGACTCTGGCGCCAAGCGCGAAGGGATGCCGGGCTTGCCGCCAGCCTGGGAGCCGTGTTCTGGTGGGCGGGGCCGGTTTTCCTCCTTCTTAGCAACATGCCTCCCAACCCGCATGCCGCGGCGATCGTCCAGCCGTACTATCTCGTTCCCGACATGATCGTCGCTCTCTGGGCGGGCGAGGCCCTGGCGTGGGCGGGCGCCTGCCCGCGCGGCAAGCTTTTCGCGGCCGCCGGCGCCGCGTTTTTTCTGATTTGGCCCTTCGCTTCGGGCCGCGCGGCGGCCTGCGACCACCGGCTTGATTTCTTCGACGAGGACTACGCCCGCAATGTCCTCCTCTGCTTGCCTCGCGGCGGCGCGCTCGTCGCGAAAAAGGACGTCCAGCTTTACTCGCTTTGGTACCGCACCGCGGCCCTGGGCCGGAGACCCGACGCCGCCATCGTCGCCCAAGGTTTGAGCGGCTCGCCCTGGTATCAGGCGCAGATGCGGCGATCGAACCCCAGACTCAGCCTGCGGCCGCTCAAAACGCCGGATGACTGGCGCTTCTTCGCCCAGGGAAACGCTCCCGCCTACGCCGCGATGGACGCGGACATCCCCGCAGCCGCCGCGGCCAGGGGCTCCCTGCGAGGACTCCTCATCGCCCTTGAGTCCCGAGCGGGCTCCCGGGAGCCGCTCGGGCTCTGGAGGCTTATGGTGTTTCGCGGCCGATACAACTACGAGGACCGGCCGGATTTCTTCACGTCGGATCTTGTCAACGACTACGCCCAAGCTCTCTACCGCACGGCGACGGCGGCGGGCGCCGGGCCCCTCAAGGGTTCCGCCGAGGCGCTCACCTCGAGGCTCGTCCGGGGCTGCTGGTCGCTTCACTGGTTGATGCCGGACCCGCCGGCCTTTTTGGGCTATCTCGCGGCTTCCGAGGGCCGGTTCCATGAGGCCCTCGGCTACGAGCGGTTGGCGGGCGCTCTTGCCTCCGCGATGCTGGGGCTGGCCCGGGAATACCATTCCCTGCCCGACGTCGTGTTGCAAATCCGCAGGAGCTTGGCCGAGGCCCGAATGCAGCAGGGCATCATACTGTCCAAGCTTGGCCGCCAGGATGAGGCGAAAGAGGCCTATGAATCCTCCTTGGAGGCCTACCCTCTCGCCAAGGCCCATTATAATCTCGCGGTCTATTATTGGAACCGGGATCGCCGTCGCGCGGCCCAGGAGCTCGCGGAAGCCGTGAGGCTTGATCCCTCGGACGTCGAGGCCCGCCGCTACCTCGACATGCTCCGGCGCCGCTAGCCGCCCAGGCGCGGGAAGAGGGTGTAGCGGAACTGGATGAGCCCCAGGACATCGTATCCGCCGGTAAAATGCAGGTAGCCGATGTTGAAATCCAGCTTGAGGAAGTAGCCCGCCTTGAGGTTGATCAGCCAAGGATCGAGAAGCGCCCCGTTGAACCTCATCGCTTCGATGCCGAGCTGGTGCTCGGGCTTCGGGGTGAAAAAGATGTTCGCGAAGGGCATGGTGTTGCTCTTGACGACCGCGCCGGGGCTGGTGATCCCTTCGAAAGGGAGATTTTGGGGGCTCAGAAATTCCGAGAACTGCGACACGGCGTCCCCGAAATCGCCCTCCATGAGGCCCGCGCTCGCGCGGACGGGTCCGATTTTTTTGCTGAGGACGCCGTAATAGTCGGTGAGGAACTGGCTGCTGGGATTGGCGCTCACGGCAAAGCTGGTTCCCGTCGTGGCCCCGGCCTGAGGCTGGGGCGTGTCTCGCAGGAGGGCCGTCGCCTGGACGCCGAAGGCCGCGGCAGGGGTGTAGCGATCCTCGGAGGCGACCTGCATCTTCCCATCCGCCGTGAGCAGCCAGACTCCCACCTGGTCGAGGTAATTCGTGTGGGTGGTGACGTTTTTGAAAGAGTTCTTGCCGTAGAGCCGCCCGATCATGTAAACCGCGTTGATGTCGAGGCTCAGCCCCGGGGCGGTGTAATAGCCGGTTCCCCGCCAAGCGGTGGGGGTCATGATGAGACCCGAGACCGAGAGCGGCTTGGGCGGGCCGCTCGTGGTCGCGGCTTGGGCGGCGGCCGCGGTGCCGCCCTGGGGGATAAGGCGGTACACCAGGAGCACTTCGGAGGTCGAGGAGACGATGCCGTAGAAATCCTTCGGGACGCGCGTGCCCGGCATCTCGTAGAGGCTCGGGGTCACGGCGGCAAATTGACCCGTTCCCATCAGCGCGTCGACGTCGTAGAGGATGTCCGATTTGCTGTAGAGGACCCCCTTTTCGCCGCGGACGAGATCTCTCCAGGCGGGATTGTCGACGATGCGTCCGTGCAGGCTGAGAACGACCCGGTCCAGAACCCACGGGCCCTGCTCAATGGGGATTTCCGGGGCGTTGCCGACGAGGGAAACGACCGAGACGGGGGCCGTGGAGGCCTCGGGGGGCGCCGTCGGAGTGGGCGCTTTGGGGGGCGGCGGCGGGGCGGCCGGCGCGCCCGGGGTCGGCTGGGGTCGGAAACCGCCGGTCGGAAAGCCTTGGGCGGCGGCCCTAACGGCGACGGAGGGCAGGAGAAGGCCGCAGAGGGCTGCGGAAGGCAACAGTAGAAAAAGAGCGCCCTTGGCCTTCCGCTGCCTTCCGTTGCATTCTGTCGCGCGTAGCCTGCGCACGCTCATTCCCAGGATTTCTCCAGCCAATGCCTGGATTCGAGAAAATAAAGGAAACCGGAGTACCAGGCGCTCGCCGCGGCGACGAGGGTGAGGACATAGGGCACGCCGGCCAGCCACGCCGGGGCCGCCGGCGCGCGTTCCATGGCGATAAGGACGACCTGCATGACGAGCGCGCAGAAGCTCTGGATCGCCATCGTCTGCTTTCCCCACCACTGTGCCGCGATGATGCGGCCCCGCTGCGCGCTCGCGAGGATGCGCAGCCCGGCGACCAGGAATTCCCTGACCAGAATGAGAACGACCCCCCAAAGCGGGA
>JAJYFI010000126.1 GCA_021790955.1 bacterium
TGGAGGAGCAGGGCGCCGACGGACTGCATCGCCTGCGTCCCGTTCAACAAGGAGAGGCCTTCCTTGGCCTCGAGCGCGAAGGGCTTGAGGCCGAGCCGCGCGAGCAGGGAAGCCGCGGGAACGCGGCGTCCCTGCTCGAGGGCGTCTCCCTCGCCCAGCGCCAGCAGAGCCAAATGCGCGAGCGGGGCCAGATCGCCGCTCGCCCCCACGGAGCCCCGGCTCGGGATCACGGGGGCGGCGCCCGAGTTGAGGATGTCGGCCAAGCGCAAGACGAGCTCGGGGCGCACGCCTGAACGGCCCCTCGCGAGTTCGTTGGCGCGCAGGAAGAGAATGCCTCGAGCCTCCGCCTCGCTTAAGGGATCGCCCACCCCGCAGGCATGGCTGAGAACGAGGTTCCTCTGAAGCTTGAGGAGGTCCTTGGGGGAAATGCGCTTGGACGCCAGATCGCCGAACCCCGTATTGACGCCGTAGATCGGGCCCCGGGAGGCCGCCGCGAGGAGCCTGGAGCGGCTCTGGGCGACGCGGCGAGACGCCGCGCGGCCGAAGGAGACGAGCCGCGATCCTGAGGCGACCTGGAGGAAGGCCGCGAGATCGACGCGGCCGCCAAGCGCGAAGGGCGCCGTCTTGCCGGAGGGCACCGGCTTAAACGGTCTCGACGGCGACGGCGACGGCCTCTCCGCCGCCCAAACAGATGGCGGCGATCCCTCGCTTGAGCCCCCGGCGCCGAAGCGCGTGGACGAGGGTCGCGAGAATCCTGGCTCCGCTGGCGCCCAGGGGATGCCCCAGGGCGACCGCGCCGCCGTTGACGTTGACCTTCTCGCGGGGGAGGCCGGCGAGCTTCATGACGGCGAGAGAGACGACGCTGAAGGCCTCGTTGACTTCGAAAAGATCGACGTCCGATGGCTTCCAGGGGATCTGCTTCAAGAGCTTCTCGATCGCCCCCGCGGGGGCCGTCGTGAACCATTGCGGCTCTTGGGAGTGGGTGGCCCAGCCGGCGATCCGCGCGAGGGGCTTTCTGCCCGCCGCTCCGGAGGAGCTCGCGAGGACGAGGGCCGCCGCTCCGTCGTTGAGCTTGGAGGCGTTCGCGGCGGTGATCGTCCCGTTGGCTTTGAAGGCCGCCTTGAGCTTGGGAATCTTCTCGAACTTGACGCGGCCGGGCTCCTCGTCGGCGGCGATCCCGTCGACCGAGACCATCTCGTCGGCGAAGGCGCCGGATTTCTGGGCCTCGATCGCGCGCCGATAGGAGGACTCGGCGAAGGCGTCCTGGTCCTGGCGGGATAGGGAGTGCTTCTCGGCGCACATTTCGCCGCAGTCGCCCATATGGACGCGGGAGTAGGCGTCGAGGAGGCCGTCGTTGAGGATCGAGTCGATGAGGACGGCGTTGCCGTAGCGGTAGCCGGAGCGCGCCTTGTCGAGGATGAAGGGGGCCTTGGACATCGACTCCATGCCGCCGGCGGCGGCGAAGCTCTCTTCTCCCAGGCGAATCGATTGGGCGGCCATCATGACGGCCTTGAGGCCCGAGCCGCACACCTTGTTGACCGTGGTCGCCCCGACATCGGGGGGGATGCCGGCCAAGATCGCCGCCTGCCGGCCGGGAGCCTGGCCGATGCCGGCCGAAATGACGTTGCCCATCACCACCTCGCCCAAATCGGATCCCTTCACCTGGGCTTTGGCGAGGGCGTCGACCAGCGCCTTGGCGCCGAGCTGGGGCGCGGCGTAGGAGGAAAGCATGCCGTTGAGGGCGCCGATGGGGGTGCGGGATGCCGACAAGATGAACACGTCGTTCATAATGGAAGTTCTCCTTGGTTTCCGATGGGGTCAGGTCTTTCCTGGCCTGACCCCGTTATTATGCGTAATAAACCGTTCGTGCCGCGAGTCCGAAGAGCACCGCCAGAACGGCGCCCAGCGCAAAACCAAGCCTCGAATACCCGACCAGCCCTTTATGGCGCGTCGCGGCCATCGCCGCCAGGAAGCCGGGGACGAGAACGAAGGCGAGGGCCGCGGGGGCGAGGCAGGCCAGGACCAGAAGCAGCCGCTCGGCGATCACGAAGTATTTCTCCGAGGGCTTGGGGAAGGGGGTTCCGAAGAGGTCCTTCTCGATGAAATAGACGAGGACCACGCTCGTGTGAGTCGCAAGGACGAGCAGGCAGCCCAACACGGGCCATTTCTCCGGGAAGAGGCCCTGCCACCCCGGCTGCCAGCGGGCGACGATCTGGTAGGGCGTCAGGAGGAAGATGGAGGTCAAGTGGACGAGCTGATCCCAAAGGAAATAGAGCGTGTTGTCGGGCGTGTGGAGCTTGAAGATCGTGAAGACCCGCCATTCATCCTCGATGAAGTGAACGACGAAGATCGCCAGGATGCATTCCCAGCCGGCCAGGGAGAAGCGGCCCGCCTTGATCCAGGTGTCGCGCAGGTAGGGATAGGTCAGGGCGGCGTAGACGACGGGGTGCATGGCGCAGTGCAAGAGCATCCCCCAGAAATTGCTGCGCTTCCACCGGTTGACGAAATCGGCCTGGAAGGTGAAGTCGGCCAGGAGGTGTCCGAAGCAAAGCCGCCAAAAAATCAGCATGAGGGCCCTTATTTCGCGATCAGGTTGAAGACGTCCTCTTCCGACGGCGTCGGGGGATGGGAGAGATGGTCGCGGCAGGTCTCGGCGTAGAGACGGGAGGGGCCGTCGCCGGGGATGAGGCGCTCGACTTCCTCGAAGACCGCCGCCGCCTTCTCGTAGCGGCCCTCGCTAAAGAGCGCGAGCGCCCCTTCGTAGACCGGAAGCGCTTTGCGCCAGGCCGCGGGAAGGGAGCCGGCCTTCGCCAGGGGCTCGTAGACCGCGACGGGCGTCTCCTTGCCCACGACCCGCACCCGCCCGATTTTGCGCCCGGCGACGGCGCCCGCGGTTGGAAGGAAGGCGGATTCGCTCGCCAGGATCTTCGTCCCGAAGAATTTGTTGGCGCCCTCGAGTCTCGACGCGAGATTGACCTCGTCGCCGATCGTCGTGTACTGCATCTTGCGCTCGCTGCCCGTGAGGCCCACCGTCACCACGCCGGAGCTCAGCCCGATGCGGATGGACGGGGCCTCGGGGAGGTCCTGGTCCAAATGCTCGTTGAGCCGCTTGACCGTCTCATGGCACTCGATGGCGGCGAGGCAGGCGTTCGTCTGGTGCTCCTTGAGGTTCAAGGGCGCGTTCCAGAAGGCCATCACGCAGTCCCCGATGTACTTGTCGACGGCTCCTTGGCGGTCGAAAATAACCTGGCTGAAAGCCGAAAGATAGCGGTTGAGGAAGCGCACGAGCGCCTCGGGATCCATCTTCTCGGAGATGGCGGTGAAATGGGCGATGTCGAGGAAGAGGATCGTCATCTCGCGCTTCTCGCCTCCCAGCCGCACCTTGCTGGGGTCCTTGGCGAGCTCGGCGACGACGGCGGGGGAGACGAACTGGCCGAAGAGGCTCGTGATGTATCTCCTCTCGCGGCTTTCCGCGAAGACCCGGTAGGACAGCTGGA
Organism: bacterium; assembly: GCA_021790955.1. Lineage (GTDB taxonomy): Bacteria > Elusimicrobiota > Elusimicrobia > UBA1565 > UBA9628 > JAJZAK01. The sequence continues at coordinate 3,498 of JAJYFI010000126.1, forward strand.
CGAAGAAGGCGGAGGAGAGGGCGAAGAGGGGGGCGATGAAATCGACGCGATAGCCGCGCACGAAAGCCGCCCAGGCGACGGCGGACCATCCGCCGAAGGCGGCCGCGGCCGCGGCCGAGCTCGCCAAGGGATCAAACTTCATGAGCAGCCATGAAAGCCAGATCAGGGCGATCCCCGCGGCGCAAGAGAGGGCGGCGGCGGCGACGACCCCGGCGGGAGACCAGGGCTTGAGGAAATCCCCGTGCAGGATATTGTCGGCGATATTGGCGTTGAGGTAGACGCCGGGGGTGAGGTCCCCGAACGGCGAAGGGTAATGGTCGTAATACCCGGTGCTCGTCGAGCCGAGAAAAACGAGGGCGCCCTTGAGAGAGCGTTTCTCGTCGGCCGAAAGCCGGCCCGTCAGGATGTCGAGGTAGGAGACGACGCGATACGGGGAGGGAATCGGCGGCAGAAGGGCTCTCTGCGCCGGCGGCCAGCCGGGATGGCTTGGCCAATTGACCCAGGGCCGGAAATTGACGCGCAGGGGCTGAAGGGCCTCTCCCGACGAGAAGTTGAACCGTCCGCGCAGCTCGGCGAGGGAATTTCCGGCGAAGCTGGCCGCCGAGGCGGTCGGGAAGGAGGGGGCGGGAGGCGTTTGGTCCTTGGGATTGGGGATCTCGGGAGCGAACAGCAGCGCCTTGCGAGGATGGCCGTCGGCGCTCAAGCCGTCCAGGAGGTTGGGATAGCCGAGGTATTCCGAGGCTTTCCCAAGGCCCGGAATCGGCGGCTCTATCTGCCGCAAGCGGAGGCGCGCGCCGCCGATCTTTTTGGCGAGGACTCTTTTGATGAGGAACTGGTGGACGACGCGGTCGTAGCGCTTGGTGGCGGCGATGAGAACCGGGTCGCCGGGCATGGGGTCGACGAAAAACATGTCGAAAGCGGCCGTCCGGGAGCCGAGGGCCTTGAGGTCGTCGAGGACTTGGGCGTGCAGCTTGCGGGGCAGCGGGAAGCCGTACTTTTGGAGCGTGTCGTCGTCCATGGCGGCGATGACGATGCGCGGATCGCCGGCCGGCAGCGCCCGGCCCCGCCAGTAAAAAAGGCGGTCCTGGAGTTTTTCCTCCAGCCGGAAGAAAATATGCGGCGGCGCAAAATAAAAGAAGGCGAAGGCCAGGCTGTAGAGGACGGAGAACCAGAAGGGGAATCGCGCCCGGTTTTTCTTGGAGGCCGAAGGGGCGTCCGGCATCAAGGGGTCGGCGCGGCGGCTTTGGCTTGAAGGCTTCGGAGCGCCGCCTGGATGGCCCGGCGGGCCGCGGGGTCTTTTTCGGATCGGGAGGCGGATTGGAGGAGGCCCGCGTCCCCGGGAGTCCCGTCGAGAGCAAGCGCGTCGGCGGCCCGCATGCGGACCCACGGCGCCCGGCCGTCCCGGAGCAAGGCGCGGGCGACGGGAAGCGCCGAGGCGTCTCCCAAGCCCGCGAGCGCGACGGCGGCTTCCACGCGCACGCCTTGGCTGGAGCTTTGGAGCGCGGCCTTCAGCGGCCCGATGGCGGCGCTTGATCCGATGCGGCCGAGGGCCGCGGCCGCGGCCCGGGCGGTCGCGACGTCGGGGCTTTGGAGGAGAGAGACGAGATGGCTCGCGGCGGACCGGTCCTTGAGGAGGCCCAGCGCCTGGATGCTGGCGAGCCTGACGGCCGGGCTCTTGTCTTGGAGGGCTTTGACGAGAGACGGACCGGCCGCGATTCGGCCCAGAATGCCGAGCCCTGAAGCCGCGGCGGCCCGCACTTGAGCGTCGCGGTCCGAGAGCAAACGCGTCAGCGGCGAAAGGGCCTGCGGGGATCGGGTGGCGCCCAAGTCGACGGCCCCCTGGCGGCGAACCACGGCGCTGGAGCTTTGAGCTTCGGAAAGGGCCCGGGCGATTGAGGAAGACGGCGAGGGCGCTTGCGCCCAGGCGCCGGCGGCGATCAAGAGGAGCGCGGCGAAGCTTGGGCAAGGGGGGACTTGAACCCCCAAGGCCTTGCGGCCACACGGTCCTGAGCCGTGC
>JAJYFI010000127.1 GCA_021790955.1 bacterium
GGACGCGGCACGAAGTTTTCCGTCGTCCTGCCGATCGGCGCCACGCCTTTGCCGGCGCCGCGACTTTAAGCCGTCAGGCCCGCGCGGCATACTCCACCACCTTGCGGATGAGCTCCAGGCCGACGTTCGGCTTGCGGAATGTCTGGCGCGTCCAATTCGGGTGGTGATACACGCTCGTGAATCGTTCGGGATGCGGCATCAACCCCAAGCAGTTCCCCTGGGGGTTGGAAAGGGCGGCGACGTTGAAGATGGAGCCGTTGGGATTGGCGGGATAGCCCGCGAGCTTGCCGTCGTCGGAAACGTACTGCATCGCGATCGACTTGTTCTTCTTGATTTCTTCCAAATGCTTCGGGGATTTAAGGACAAGTTTCCCCTCCCGGTGGAAGACGGGGAGCTCCATCATTTCCGGGAGGCCTTCGAAGAAGGGGCTGTGGCTTTGGGTGTTGAGACGCACGTGGACCCATCGCGCCTCAAAGCACCCCGAGTCATTGGGCGCGAAGCCCGCCGTCGGAGTCGCGGAGGAGAAAACGGGAAGGATGCCGCATTTGACCAGAGCCTGGAAGCCGTTGCCCACCGCGAGAACGGCGCGCCCGTGCGCGATGAATCGCCGGATCTCCTCCACCCAAAACCGCATCGAACCAGCGAGGATCTGGCCCGCCCCCACGACGTCCTCGTAGGAGGCGCCTCCCGGGATGACGAGGCCGGCGAAAGACATCAGCTTCGTCTTGCCGGATCGCAGTTCCTCAAGGGTCGCGGTCTGGGGAGCGGCCCCAAGGTGTTTAAGGAGCGGCCAATAGTCACGCGCGCCATAAAGCCCGGGCGCCGCCAGCACCATCAGCCTCGGGGCTTTCATTCCTTGGCCGCGACTCCCAACGCCTCCGGAAGGGCCCTCTGCCAGAGAGCTTTCAGCTGGGACAGCGATTCCTCGAGGAGCACCGAGCCGTCAAGTCCCTTGATCTTGAGGATGGGGTTCGCGATCGTCTCCCCGATGCGGCGAGCCGGCAGTCCGCGCAAAAGTCTGACGAGATCTTTTTCCCTCTCGGACCGCGCTTCGATCAGGATCCGGCTCGGCGTCTCGGCGAAGAGGAGCTTCAAGTCGTCCACGGCGCCCGCGGGGCGAGGCAGGAGATCCAGGTCGAGATGGAGGCCGAACTCCCCCGAAAAACCCATTTGCGCCGCTGCGACGGCGAGACCTCCGTCCGAAAGATCATGAGCGGACAGGACCAGTCCCGAGGCGATGGCCCGGCCGACGGCCTTGAAGGCCGCCATCGCCTGGCGCGGAAAAATCTTGGGCAACCCGTCCCCCGGCAGGGAATAAAGCGCGGCGTAGAGGGAGCCGTCGATCTCCTCCCCGGTATGCCCCACCAAATAGACCGGATTTCCGGGTCCCTTGACGTCGAGCGTAACGGCCTTTCTCATGTCCGCCAACGGCGCCGCCGTCGATACCGTGAAAAAAGAGCCTTCGCCGCCGAAGCGGCTTTGATGCGAAACGACCGGCACTCCAAAACCCGCCGCCGCAGCGCCAAGTCCCTGCAGCCAGCGCGCGACCACACCCAGCCTTTCCCCCTCGGCCCATTCGGGCCAAGCGCCCCGGACCCAGAAACCCGCCTTCGCCGCATCCGCCCCGACGCAGGCGACGTTGCGCAGGGCCTCGTCACAGGCGAAGCTCGCGGCAAAAGACGGGTCGATCGCCAGGAGCCGCGTGGAAAGTCCGAATCCGTACGCGAAGCCTCGATGATCCGCGGCATCGCCGGTTAAGCCCCGCGGCCACAGCACACAGGCGTCGCCAGGGCCGTCGTGCCGCAGCCCCTGCAAAGGCTTGATGACGGTATGGCCCTGCGCCTCGAAATCCATCTGGCGGACGAGCCATTCGCGTCCGGCGACGGCAAGGTCCCCCATAATCGCCCTCAGGCAGGCGCCCGCTTGGAGCGCGGCAGGGCGACCGCGTTTCGCCGCTTTCACGCCAGACCACGCCGCCTTCAAGGGGGCGGGTCGCCTCGGCGGCCGGGAAAGCTCCTGTTCTTCAACGCACACAAAACCAGCTCCATTCCAGGACGCCTCGATGCAGCCCTTGTCCGAAAAAATCCCGATCTCGCGGGCGTCGAGCCCTCTTTCCTTAGAGATGCGGTCGATCTCCCTGAAAGCGCCGCGCGAGGCGGCCAGGAGGAAAAGGCCGTCTTGCTTCGAAAACCACAATTCCTCGGGATCGGCGGGCCGTCCCCGGGAAGCGGCCTTATCCAGCGAGATTGAAACGCCTCGCCCCGAAGACAGGCTCAAAACCGCCTCGGCAAGCCCCTCAATCCCGACAGCGACGGCTCGATGAAAGAGCCCTTTCCGGAAGGCCTCCGCCAAGGTCTGCTGGACCTCATCAAAAGCAGCCCCTCCCGTCCCGCCGCAAGAGGAAATGAGGATCACGGCGTCGCCTGGACGGACTCGCTGCTTGGCGGCTTTCGCGGGCACCATGGCCAGCCCCTCCACCACGACGGCCGCGCGCTCGGAGGAAGAATCCTCAAAGCAGATCCCGCCAGAGGGCGAGGGAACCCCGAATCGGTTGGAGAATTCGGCGTATTCCTTTAAGAAAAGAGGCGTCAAGCATTTGGGATGCAGGGACTTCGTCCCAGGCTCCACGGGCTTCTGGGGCGAAGGAAGGGAAAAAAACGCGGCTCCAAGGACAGGCACTGCGGATGGATTCAGGCCAAGGGCCTGACCCAAGGCAAAAGAGAGGCTTCGCTGAGCGCGCGAGAGAATCTCCAGGTCCCACGCCCCGATCGCGACATCGCAGCCGGCGCCCAGAGCCCAGTCGCCGCGCGCGCCCAGGACGAGATAGGAGTTGCCGGAGCCGTTGGCGGGCCATATGCAGGCTCCGCCCGCGCGGCGGGAAGGCCGGCCCACGGTCTCCTCGTAAAGATCTTTGAATTCTCGGACACGGCCGCCTTCCTGATAACGGACGCACAAGGAAAGGCCCTGGCGACGGGATCCTTCGATTAAGGCCTCCGTTCTGGCCTGCGCCCGAGCCGCATCGAAATGAGGCCGGGACTCCGTGATGGGCTGCGCCGCGGGGGCCGCCGCGGCGGAACGACGATGGCGGGTCAAAGACGCCATGGCGACTCGGCGACGACCTTCAAAGTGTGCGTGCGCGGAGTGACCAGCGTCCGCATGAAGGCGTTTTCGACCTGTGTTTTATGGTAATTGGCGGCGATGCGATAAATATCCCCCACCCGGACGCTCAGCGCTGGAGGATGCCCCGCCTGACGCAGGGCGGCCGTCAGAATCGAGGCCGCCCGCTCGCGAAACCCGTCCTTGGGCCAGACCTCGACGCGCCAATGGTCGCGCAACCCGTCCTGCCCGGCCGGAATTTCGGGAATGATGCGCCATGACTGGCTAACGGCATCCGCGAGGAATTCAGAGGCGACTTTCCCAATCCGTTCCGCCGTCAAGCCGCCGCCGAGCTCGAAAAGGGAGCCCGAGCGGACTTCCTTGGCGCTTAAGGCTCCGAAGGCTTTTAAGCGAGCCAAGAGCTCAGCGCCTTTGGCGCACGCGGACTCCGGCTTGTAGAATTCTTCGACGAGAATCCTCGCTTTCTTGATTTCCATCAGGCCGCCGGAGGAAGGAATGGGCGCGAGTGGAAAAACATCGCAACATTATACAAAATTCATCCCCTTTCTTCGGCCGCGGCAGGACGGAGCTTGACGTGAAAAGAAAAAGTTGGCTTAATATCAGACCTTTTGAAAAATCAACTAATGACTGGGTTACTCCCGGCGCTCCTCATCGTTCTCGCCATCTCGCTCCTTGCCATCGGCGTCGGCGAGGCCATCCGGCGCTGGGTTCTTTCCTGCGACACCGGAACCCCCGAGATGCGCCGCATCTCGGACGCCATCAAGAACGGCGCGGAAGCATTCATGCGGCGCCAATATCGGACGATCATCGCCTTGGCGGCCCTCTCGGCGCTTCTCATCTTCGCTCTCCTTTATGTGTTCGACGGCAAGGCCTCCGGCAACCATGCCTCCACCGTCTCGGCCGGCTGGACCACGATTTCCTTCATCCTCGGCGCCATCTGCTCCGTGGCCGCAGGCTATATCGGCATGCTCACCTCGATTCACTCCAACATCCGAACCGCCAGCGCCGTGAGGTCCTCCCTTAACAAGGCCCTCCAGATCGCGTTGCGGGGCGGGGCGGTTACCGGGATTTTCGTCGCCGCGCTCTCCCTTCTCGGGATCGGCGGCCTCGTGGCGATGCTCCTGCGCGCGGGCTACGACTTCAGCCGGATTCCCTTCATCATCGTCGGCTTCGGCTTCGGGGCCTCGTTCGTCGCCCTCTTCGCCCAGTTGGGAGGCGGCATCTATACGAAGGCGGCGGACGTCGGAGCCGATCTCGTGGGGAAAGTCGAAGCCGGCATCCCCGAAGACGACCCGCGCAACCCCGCCGTCATCGCGGATCTCGTCGGCGACAACGTCGGGGACTGCGCGGGCCGCGGCGCCGACATCTTCGAGTCCACTTCCGCCGAGAACATCGGCGCCATGATCCTCGGCGTCTCCCTGATCCCCCATTTCGGCTGGCGCGGCATGGTCTTCCCCCTCGTCAACGGCGCCTTCGGGCTCGTGAGCTCGATCCTGGGGCTGTTTGTCGTCAAGGCGGACGAGGAGGGAGATCCCCTCACGGCCCTCAACCGCGGCTACCACCTGGCGACCCTTCTGTCGGCTGGCGGGTTCGTCCTCTCCTCCTGGTGGCTCCTTGATTCGACGCTCGTGGCGGGGGCCTGGATCAAGTTCGCCTTGTGCGGGCTTATCGGGCTCGCCACCGCCGAGGCCTTCGTCTACATCACTCAGTACTACACCGCCTACGCCCATCGCCCCGTCCTCCAAATCGCGGACTCTTGCGAGACCGGCGCCGCGACCAACATCATCACCGGCGTCTCGGTGGGCCTTGAATGCACCGCGGCGCCCGTTCTCGTCATCTCGGCCGCGATCTACGCCTCCTACCACCTCGGGAGCGCCGCCCTCCACGGGGAGCCCGTCAGCGGCCTCTTCGGCATCGCGGTTGCGACCATGGGCATGCTGGGGACCGCCCCCTACATCCTGGCGATGGACACCTTCGGCCCCATCACCGACAACGCGGGAGGCATCGTCGAGATGTCCAAGCAGGACCCGTCCATCCGTCGCAAAACCGACCGCCTGGACTCGGCCGGCAACTCGACCAAGGCTCTTACGAAGGGCTACGCGATCGGCTCCGCGGCCCTGGCAGCCTTCCTCTTGTTCTCCGCTTATCTCGATGAAGTCGGGCGCACCGCCGGCCGCGTCATGGGCGTCAATCTCGCCAAGCCCGAGGTGTTCATCGGAGCCATCCTGGGCGCGATGCTGGTCTTTCTCTTCTCGGCGCTTGCCATGCGCGCCGTGGGTCGGGCGGCCCAGGCCGTCATCGGGGAGGTCCGCCGCCAATTCCGGGAGAAACCCGGGATCATGAAAGGCACGGAAAGCCCCGATTACGGTCAGTGCGTCGACAT
>JAJYFI010000128.1 GCA_021790955.1 bacterium
GGAAGACCCCGGCTCCTTCTCCGATGATGAGACCGCCCACCGCCATCGAGGGCAAAAACGTCGTCGAGCCCGCCTCGATCTGGTAGGGAATCTCGCCCGGCTGGCCGTTCGAGAGGTTCTCGCTGAACGCGGCGGTCGAGACGAAGGAGGGCTGCCAAGTGATGCTGCTCCCGGTCCAGCTCAGCAGCTGGTTGGCGGACGTGGGGGCGGCGATGAAGCCGGTTTGGTTGGTATTGGTCTGATAAACGAGCTGGTCGGTGTTGCCGCCCGCCACGCTGGTCGCGGTGTTCGCGTTGCCGGTCACGCTGATCGGCGCGACGCCGCTTAAGCCCCCGGCGTTTCCGAAAAACTCGGAGGCCGTGATCGAGGATTGCGATACGACCGTTCCGTTCGGGCCGGTCAAATCGATGCCGACGTTTTGCGCGGCGATCCCTGACGATATGAAAAGCTCCTGCTCGAAAGTCTGCTGCGCGCTCCAAACATTCGTCGAGGCGATGACGTAGGGGATGGGAGAGTAGCAGGTCGACGCCCCCGCGATGGTGTTGACGAACTCGCCCGTCGAGCACGCCACGGGAAAGTTGGAGAGGTCCGACCAGGGAACGGAGCCCGAAAAGGAGTTCGCGTAAACCGTTCCCGAGAAATTGGCGTTGCCGGCGACGCTCAAGGGATTGGTCGGCGCAATGGCGCCGATCGCGACGTAGGCCCCGGGCGACACCGCGATCGCGCTCGACACGAAGAGTTCGTTTCTGAACGTCTGCTGCGCCGTCCAGGTCCCCGTCGCGTCGTAGACGTTGACGAGGACCGCCGTGGGGTTGACCCACGCGGGAGCGGCGGAGCCCTGGGCTTCGAGGATGTATCCTGAGGGCCCCGCGCCCAGAAAGTTCTGGACCCCGCTTCCCGTGAAGTAGGGGATGGCCCCGGGACCCGCGGCGGCGAGATTGGCGCCCGTCCCGCCCATGCTGGGCTGAAGGGCGAAGTTCGGCGCGAAATTCGAGTTTCCAAGGCCCGAAAGCCCCGTCCCGGGACCCACGAAGCCGGAGGCCGTGACGGTGCCGCCGACCGTCAAATTCCCGGTGATGGAGGCGCTCGTGTCGACGAAGATCTCGTTTTGGAAATACTGCCAGGCATACCAGGTATTCGTCGAATAAAGCAGCGTCCCTCCAGGAGGCTGCCAAGAAGGGACGCCATTGACCGTGGTCAGGATCCAACCCGCGCTGGAGGTGGTCGAGACAAGCCCCATGGCGCCCGTGGCGTTGAAATACGGGATCGCGCCCGCCGGGGCGGCCGAGAAGTTCTGCCCCGTGCCGCCGAGGCTCGTCGCCAGGTCCTGGGTCAGGGTGTCGGCTTGGATCGCGTGGAAGGAATAGCCCGAGGCCGCAAGCTGAATCCTCGGCGAGAGCACGGTGGGAGCCGTGAGCGGCTTGACGTCGCCCTGCTGGACGGCGATCTCAAGATAGACTTGGTTCTGAAACGTCGCCGTGGAAATGCCCCCCGAGGCTTGGCCGATGACCACGGTGTAGATGCCGTTCGTGACGGTGATCCCCGGGTCGGTTTCGCAGAAATACTCGACGCCCGTGCCCGGCGTCGGGGTGCTGTCCAAGCAGAACTGAAAGCTGTAGACGCCGGAGAGAGGGTTGCCGGAAGCGTCCGAGAGTTTGCCTTGAAAATTGAGGACCTGCGGCGGCTGGGCGGCGGCGTCACGCGACGCCAGCGACAGAAGGCCGAGGAAGGCCAAGGAAAGCAACAGAAGCCTTCCGCGGCTTTCGGCGGCTTTCCGTGGCCTTCCGTGGCCTTCCGCAGCCCACAGGACGTGGTGGCTTTCCATGGGTTCGGGACCGCAAGCCTCCGGGCCAGCTCCAGCCCCGTGCGGGCGAGTATAGGGACAAAATATCTGATTTTTATTGCGGACTTACGAAGAGAGCAGAGATAATGATGTTAATTATCTGACGGTTTTATGATGTAATGAAACGCCGCGGGGACGCAAGCGGCCCGTCCCGCCCGTCCTTCTAGGGCTTGCCGGGAAGCGCGGCGAGCTTTTTTTGCAGCAGCCGGACGATCTTCGAGGACGCATCCTGCGCGGCCGCCGACACATCCGAGGCGGACGCGATGCCCGAAGCGCTCCAGAGGACGGTGCCGCCCTGAACGCCCGTCAAGCGGACGGCCATCCCGACGCGAGCGGGGACGGTCTGGGTCACAGGCATGCTTTGGGGAATGAAGGTCGAGTTGTAGCCGACGATGCCCATTTGGCCGTTCGACATGGGGCCGATGATGGGATTCATCTGCTCCTGAGACACGTCCTCCATGACGGTCTGCGCGCTGGCTTCCGAAAACTCCGTGAGGCTTCCCACGATGAGGTCGCTCGCGCCCAAAAGCCGCCCCAAGCGCACCTCCGTCGCTGGATCAACGACGCCCGAGGCCTGAAAATTCTGTTCCTGGAGAATTTTCTCGACTTGATTCCTCTCGACAAAATCATAGCCGAGCGCGAGGACGTAGGTCTGAAAGACGCTCGAAACGAGCTGCCCCGATCCCGGAGAGCCGGGGAAGTCGGCGAAATCGATGACGGCGACCCTGCGGATCTTGGCCGGATCGTAATTGGCGCTCAAGAAGACGTTCGCGGAAGTCGTCGCGCAGCCGCCCAGAGCGACGGGAAGCCACGGAAGGCAGCAGAAGGCCACGGAAGGCAGCAGAAATCCGCGGAAAGGGGCCGCTCTACTCATCGCCATTCACCATGGCAGCCAGCCGTCATTCGCCGCCTTCTTCGAACTTCCCCGGCCATGCGTCGAATGCGCGGCGAATTTCCTTCGAAGCGATTCCGCCCGCTTACGGGCCGCCTCGATCTGCTCCGGCTTCAGGACCAACTTAAGCCGATTGACGGCGCCTCGAGCATACGGATCTCCCGCCGCCGCCGAAAGGGAATACCAAGCGAACGCCTCGACCAAATCCTTTGGGATCCCCCAGCCGCGCTCATAGAAGCGGCCGACCTTGCCCTGAGCGATCGCCCGGCCGTTGAACGAGGCCTTCCGGTACCACTCCAAGGCCTTGGGGTAATCCTTTCGGATCGATCCATGCCCTTGTTCGTACATCCCGCCAAGCTTGATCTGCGCGAAGGCATGCCCGCTCTCGGCCGCCGCGAGATACCACTTAAAAGCTTCTTTATAGTCGCGTTTAACGCCGATCCCTTCCTGATAGAAAAAACCGAGGGCGCTCTTGGCCCCCGCGTTGTCGTTGAGCGCGGCGCGGCGGTACCACCGGTAAGCCAGAGCGGGATTCTTGGGGACCCCGCGGCCGTGATAGTAGAGGCCGGCGAGATTGCTCTGGGCCACGGCGTCGCCGCCCTCCGCCGCGAGACGGTACCACTTCGCGGCTTCGGCGTCGTCTTTCTTGACGCCACGGCCAAAGGCATAGAAATAGCCCAGATTGTTCTGGGCGGCATGGTTGCCGCCGGCGGCGGCCATGAGGTACCAACGCCGGGCCTCGGCCTCGTCGGGATGGCTGACGCCCAGACCGTGCTCATAAAACACGCCCAGCTGGTATTCCGCGTCGATGTCGCCGTCCTCGGCGGCGCGCTTGAGAAGCGCGGAGGCCGCGCTCGATCGTCCGACCCGGAACTCCTCATTCGCCTTGAGGAAAAGCCGGGACGACTTGGAATCCGCCGTCCCGGCGGCCCAAGCGGAGATGACGGGAAAGGCAAGCCAAGCCAGCATCGATCAAGATACGTTACTAAATATGGAGACTAAAAACTGGTGACACCATACGGATTTTCTGGCCGGAAGGTCCGAAATCCGTATGGTGTCACCAGTTTTTGCCGGCGGCGTTACGCTGCGGGCGCCCAGGAGCCCAGGTATTGTATCTCTCTATTTTCTCTGTTACACTTCGCTCGGCAATCCGACCGAAAGACATGCGCCAGCGACTCCCGCTTCTCCTCGCCGCCGCGCTCGTCCCGTCGCTCGCTTTGGCGGATGACAACGGCCAGGGCCGTTCCAGCGACCACGTCCCTGCGCCAGCCCGACAGGAGCGCGGCATCGCCGGGACTCTGGCCCAGCAGAACTATTGGCAGCAGTCCTCGACGTGGCCGATGCCGGTCTGGGAACAGTCCCCGTGGAATAACCCGTGGAATAGCCCCCTTCAACAGCCGCCGAATTACAACTACAACATCACGATCCCGAACCCCCCGACCCAGACTTGGCATCCCGAGCCTCCTTACGGCGAACAGGCCGCCAAGCAGGCCGCCTTCGATGCTTTGGTCAAGAAAGTCGCCGCCGAAGCCCGCGCGCAGAGGGGGCTTGCGCCCGGGGCGGCCATGGGCCCCTTTTCTTCCGCCGTCGACTCTCCCGGCTTCCGCCTCAAGCCGCGGCCGAAGGATTTCGCCCTCGTCATCGGAATCGAGAACTATCCCCGGCCGCTTCCCCCCGCTCTCTTCGCTCGGCGCGACGCCGAAGCCGTCAAGGCCAACCTGCTCGCTTTGGGTTGGCCCTCGGAAAACGTCATATCCCTCCTAGGCGAACAGGCCACGAAAGCCCGGATCGAGGCTTATCTCGAGGACTGGCTTCCCAAGAACGCGGCCCGTCGAGGCCGCGTCTTCTTTTATTTTTCCGGACACGGCTCGCCTTCCGTCGCCGGGAACGCCTACATCGTCCCTTGGGATGGAAGCCCCAATTTTCTCGAGAGCACGGCCATCCCCCTTCAGCGTCTCTACGCCGATCTGGCGAAAATCAAGGCCTCCGAGGTCACGGCGGCGCTCGACAGCTGCTTTTCCGGAGCGGGAGGCCGATCGGTCCTTCCCCAAGGCGCGCGGCCGCTCATCGTGGCCGTCTCCACGCCGCTTCTTCCCAAGGGCCCGGCGGTCGTCTTTACGGCGACGGGCGCGCGCGGCATTTCCGGGAGCCTCCCGCAGGAGGGGCACGGCATCTTCACCTACTATTTTCTCAAAGGGTTGGAATCCGCCGTGTCGCGCAAGATGGGCGCGATCCAGGCTTCGTGGCTTTACGGCTATTTGGACCCCAAAGTGAAGAAGGCCGCGGCGCTCCAGAATCTCGACGAGTCCCCGCGCCTCGAAGGCGACGGCTCGAAGACCGTCGTCAAACTCCGGTAACTACAACTTCGGCCAAGAGCCCAGGCGGGCCAGTTCGTCGAATAGATGGATCTCGCCGCGGATCGCCTTCTGCAAGTCCCCTAGATGCATGCTCTCGTTTTCGCTGTGAATCTTCGCATAGGGGTCTCCCACCCCCTCGAGGACGACGGGCGCCCGCAGCACCTTGGAGAAGGGCCCGGCGAAGGGGATCGATCCCCCGCAGCCGATGAACGCGGCGGGCTTCCCGTAACCCTTTGAGAAGGCCCGCGCCGCGGCGTCGACGACAGGACTCGCGGGAGCCCTCCAGGAGGGGCTCGCGGTGACGTTTGAGAACTCGACCTTCACCCCCCAGGGCGCCT
>JAJYFI010000129.1 GCA_021790955.1 bacterium
AGGATGTCGGGGACGGCCCCGAAATGTTCGAGCGCCGACCACTTTCCCGTCCGGCCGGCGCCCGCCAGGACCTCGTCGGCGATCCAGAGGATCCCATGGCGGTCGCAAATCGAGCGGATGTTCTTCCAGTAATCCGGCCGGGGGACCGAGGCCCCGCTCGAGGAGCCGCCCACCGTCTCCGCGATGACCGCCGCGACCGTCTCCGGCCCCTCGGCGAGAATCGCCGCCTCGAGGGCATTTCCCGAGCAGGCAGGGCAGGAGGGTTCTCCCGCGCAGCCGCAGCGGTAGGCGTAGGGGGCCGGGATGAAGCGGACGGGGACGAGCCAGGGCTCGTAGATTTCCTTATAGCTTTTCCGAGCCGAGACGGAGAGGGCGAGGAGGGTGTTGCCGTGATAGCCGGGGTCGAAAGCGATGACCTTGCGCTTGCGAGGCATGCCCTTGGCGACCCAATGGTGCCGGGCGAGCTTGATCGCCGCCTCGACCGCCTCCGAGCCGGAAGACAAGAAGTAGCTTTTCGAGAGTCCTCCCGGATTGAGATTCGCCAGCTCCGCGGCCAATCCCTCGGCGGGTTCGTTCGTGAAGGCGGTGCCGTTGACGTAGGCGACCCTGGAGGCTTGGAGCGCGATCGCCTCGGCAATCTCTCGGACCCCGTGGCCGACATTGGCCACATAAGCCCCGCCGCAGGCGTCGAGGTACTTTTTGCCCCTCTCGTCGTAGAGCCAGACCCCCTCCCCGTGGATGATTTTAGGGAAGTTCTCGACGAGGCTGCGGTAGAAAACCGGGCTATGGGGGTAGCGGTGATCAATCATAATTAGGAGGCAGGTCTGGACACTCGATACGATACCATTTTCCCTTGAAACGCTTCGGCCGATAATTAGTAGAATCGGCTGCATATGACTCCCCAAACCAAAGCTTCCCCTAGGCCTTTGAAACCCTCCGTTTCCCCCGAGATGAACGGAGGCTCCGAGCTCAATCCCTGGCATCAGGCGATGTCCCAGCTCGACCACGCTGGCGCCCTCATGAAGATGGAACAACCGGTCCTCGAGCGTCTGCGCCACTGCAAGCGCATCCTCGAGGTCTCCGTCCCCGTCAGAATGGACGACGGCACGACCCGCGTCTTCGAAGGCTACCGCATCCAGCACAATTTGGACCGGGGCCCCGCCAAGGGCGGCATCCGCTACCACCCCCAGGTCTCCGTCGACGAGGTCAAGGCCCTCGCCTTCTGGATGACCATGAAATGCGCCGTGGTGAACCTCCCCTACGGCGGCGCCAAGGGGGGCGTCATCTGCGACCCTAAAACGATGTCGAAGACGGAGCTTGAACGGCTAACGCGGCGCTACACCTCCGAAATCTCGATCATCATCGGGCCGGACAAGGACATCCCGGCCCCCGACGTCAACACCAACGAGCAGATCATGGGCTGGATGATGGACACCTACTCCATGACGATCGGCTACTCGGCCCCGGGAGTCGTCACGGGCAAACCCGTCGACATCGGAGGCTCGCTCGGCCGCCGCGAGGCGACCGGGCTGGGCGTCTTCTACGTCACCCGCGAGCTCGCCAAGGCCCGCGGCTTCGACCTCAAGGGCGCTCCCGTCGCGATTCAAGGCTTCGGCAACGTCGGCTCCAACGCGGCGAAGGCCTTCCATGAACGCGGGGCGAAGGTGGTCGGGGTCTCGGACGTCACCGGCGGCATCTATAACGAGAAGGGCCTCGATGTCGACGACTTGCTCGCCTACGCGGCGAGCAACCACGGTATCTCGGGCTATCGCAAGGCCCAGGCCGTCCCCGTCGAAAGCTTTGTGGAAGTTCCCTGCCAGATTCTCGTCCCCGCCGCGATGGAAAACACGATCACGAGCAAGAACGCCCACAAGGTCCAGGCCCGCTACATCATCGAGGGCGCCAACGGCCCCACGACGATCGAAGCGGACAAGATTCTAGCTCAGAAGGGCGTCGTCATCGTCCCCGACATCCTCGCCAACGCGGGCGGCGTCACCGTGAGCTACTTCGAGTGGGTTCAGGACATCCAGGCCTATTTCTGGAGCGAAAAGGACGTTTTCGCCAAGCTTCAAGACATCTTGGTCCTCGCCTTCAAACAGGTCCATGACATGTCCGTCAAGAAGTCGGTGGATCTGCGCATGGGGGCCTTCATGGTCGGCCTCGAGCGGCTCGCGCAGGCGGTCCGGCTGCGCGGGATGTTCCCATAAGAAGACGGAAGCCGGAAGGCGGAGGAAAGAAGCTCCGGCGTCGCCGCCGTTCTCCGCCTTCCTTCCGCCTTCCGTCTTCCCCCCTCCGCCTTCTTATAGCTTCCAACGCCTTCAAGGGCAGCCTGAGCGCCCTCGAGGCGAGCCGCGCCATGGCCATGGGAGCGCGCGATCTATTCCCGCGCGCCAGAGTCGAGACCGTTCCCATTTCCGACGGGGGAGACGACTTCCTTGAAGTCATGCGGGGGCTGCGGGGCGGCCGGCTCATCAAGACCGGAGCGCGGGGGCCGCTCGGAGACGTCATCCAAGCGCCTTTCCTCATCAAAGGCCGCTCGGCTTATATCGAGATGGCGCTAGCCTCGGGCCTGGCTCTTCTCAAAAAATCGAAGCGAAAGCTCGACGCCCTTCATGCAAGCTCCCAGGGAACCGGCGATCTCATCCGCGCGGCGATCGATCACGGAGCGAGGGAGATCGTCGTCGGCTTGGGCGGGAGCGCGACGAACGACGGCGGGGCGGGCATGGCCCAAGCGCTCGGATTCAAGTTTCTCGACGGCGACGCCCGAGAGCTCCCTTCGGGCGCCTCGCCCCTCCTCAACCTCGCCAGGATCGTCCCCCCGGAGACGCGCTGGAGGCGGCGGCTGCGAACGGTGCGTTTCTTGGGCATCTCAGACGTGAGAAATTTCCTCCTGGGACCGCAAGGATCGGCCAGGACATTCGCTCCCCAGAAAGGCGCCACTGCCGCCCAAGTCCAGCTCATCGAAAAGGCCTTGGCCCGCCTCGCGAGAATCGCCCGGCGCGACCTGGGCCGACAAGCCGCCGGGAAGCCCGGGTCCGGGGCGGCGGGAGGGCTTGGTTTCGGCCTCATGGCATTTTTAGGAGCGGAGCTCCGGCCCGGGAGCGACTGGGTCTTGAAAGCTGCGGGGGTGCCCCGGCGCCTTGCCGGGGCCGACGCCGTTTTGACGGGCGAAGGACGGCTCGACAGGACGAGTTTTCACGGCAAGGCGCCTCTGATCCTCGCGCGGGCCGCCCGCGGCCAGGGCGTGCCCGTGGCCCTCGTCTGCGGAAGCCTCGATGAGGCTGTCCGCGACCGACTCGCCTCCCGGGGCGCCAAAGCCATCGCGACCCTCGTGGAGGTCGCCGCCGGAACCGATCCCCTCCGGCATGCCGCCCCTCTCTGCCGCAAGGCCGCCGCGCTCGCCCTCAAGCGGCTTTTTCTAGCCTGATATAATCTGCGGATGCGGCTTTTCATCCGCGCCTTCGGCTGCCGCGTCAATCAATATGAAGCCGAATCCCTGCGCGAGCGCCTGACGCCCGCGACGGACGGCGAGACGACCGATTACAAGATCGCCGACCTCTGCCTGATCAATACCTGCTCCGTCACCGGCGAGGCCGACCGCGAGGCCCTTCAGCTCCTGCGCCGCATCACCCGGGACAACCCGGCCGCAAGGCTCCTCGTGACGGGCTGTCTCGCGACCCGGGATCCCGACTCCGTCCGCAAGAACGCTCCCCACGCCGAGATCGTCGACAACGCTCATAAGGACGGGATTCCCTCTCTTTTGGGCTGCCGAGTCACGCCGGAACGGGGCGGCATCGAGGCGTTTCGGGGGCATAGCCGGGCTTTCGTCAAAATCCAGGACGGCTGCGACATGAAATGCTCCTACTGCATCATCCCCTCCGTGCGGCCCGGGCTCAAATCCCGGCCGGTCGCCGAACTCCGCGCCGAGATCGAGCGGCTCGTCCTGGGAGGCTTTCCCGAGATCGTCCTCTGCGGCATTCGTCTGGGGCGCTATCTCTCGGAGGAGGGCGGGAAGCGCGTCGACTTCCGCGGCCTCCTTGAGCGCGTCATCGGCATCGACGGGAGCTTTCGCATCCGCCTCTCATCCCTTGAAATCACGGACGTCACGGATCGGCTCATCGCCTTGATGGCCGGCTCCGGCGGCCGGATCTGCCCGTCGCTCCACGTCCCCCTTCAATCGGGCTCCGACCGGGTGCTCAAGCTCATGCGACGCTGGTACACGGCCGGTTTCTACCGCCGCCGCATCCTCGCGCTCAAGCGCGCCCTCCCCGAGCTGGGGCTCTTCACGGACGTC
Organism: bacterium; assembly: GCA_021790955.1. Classification (GTDB taxonomy): domain Bacteria; phylum Elusimicrobiota; class Elusimicrobia; order UBA1565; family UBA9628; genus JAJZAK01. The sequence goes on from JAJYFI010000129.1 coordinate 4,295, forward strand.
ATGGCCGGCTTCCCGGGGGAAAGCGAGAAGGATTCCGAGACGACCGCCCGATTGATCGAGGAACTCGATTTTTCGGGGCTGCATGTCTTCAACTATTCTCCCCGCCCCGGAACGGACGCCCCAAGCCTCCCCGCCTCAACGCCGGAGCCGGAGGCGGCGGCGCGAGCGGGAAGGCTGAGGGATCTGGACTTCAAGCTTCGTTCCGACTTCGCCGCCCAATGGGTCGGAAAAACTCGGCTGGGAGTCTCCCTCGACGGCGGGCGGGAAGCCCTGACGGGCGAGTTTTTGACGGTGCGCATGGCTTCCCCGCTCCCCCCGGGGATGCACCCCATCCACATCCTTCCCGACGCCACCGCCAGAGCCTTGACGGAGCAGGAAGCTCCAAAAACTCCGGAAATGCTTGCTTTTGCTAAAAATATGTCATAATTGTCAAGCCTTATGCTCGACAGGGGCGCTCGCGGCCCCGCGCGCGGGAGGAATGACCGCCGGAAGATCGGGCCCTGCGATGTTTTTGTGCGCCGCGGGACGGGCAAGGAGACGATGATGGGCAAGAGGCTCTACGTCGGGGGGTTGCCGTTTGAGGCTACGGAGGATCAGGTCAAGTCTCATTTCGGCGCCTGTGGTTCTGTCGTCAGCGTGAAGGTCATCACGGATCGCTACACGGGGCGATCCCGCGGCTTCGGCTTCGTCGAGATGTCGTCGGACGACGAGGCGCAGGCCGCCATCCAGAAATTGAACGGCAGCGAGATGGGCTCGCGCCGGATCACCGTCAGCGAGGCCCGTCCGATGGAAGACCGCGGCGGCTCCGGCAGCGGCTCCGGCGAGCGCGGAGGAGGAGGTCGCGGCGGCGGTCGCCGCTGGTAGATTCGATTCCCAAAGAACCGTCCCCTTCCGTCCCTAGTCTATTGTCGGCGGAGGGGGCGGTTTCTTTTTGCTAAATTTTTTCCGCCGCCGGCATTGACAAAGAAGCTCCTTGGGGCTAATCTCCCATTTCGGGACGGGAAATCTCTCGCCTGAAAGCGTCGTTGCGAAAAGACTATTTTTTTAAGGAGGATGACGAACATGGCTCCATTCCTCAAGACGTGTCAAGGCTCCATGCTGACCCTGGCGGCGGCAATCCTTTGCAGGG
>JAJYFI010000130.1:0-1205 GCA_021790955.1 bacterium
GGGGATGCGGTCGGCGCCTCGCCGCACAAATTCTCCTCCGGGTCCTTTACGGAAGGAAGGCTCGCGGGAAAGGCCGCGGTCGCCTTTCTCGAGCGCCAACCGGGCGAGAGTCCCGCCGCGTCCGACAAGGCGGTGGAGGATCTGCGCGAGGAGGTCTACCAGCCCCTTGAAAGTTTCCGCCTCGCCCGCGGCCTCATCACGGGGGGAAGCGTCTCCCCCGACTGCATCGACCCCGCCCAGGGCGTCGTGCGTCTTGAGAAGATCATGGACGAATACGCCGGCGGTTGGGGATCGATGTACACGACCAACGGGACGCTTCTGCGGCGGGGTTTGGAGCTTCTCTCCATGCTCAAGGAGGATCTGGAGTGGGTCGCGGCCGGGGACTGGCATCAGCTCCAGAGGGCCTGGGAACTCCGCCATCGGACGCTCACCGCCGAGGCCGTGCTGCGGCACACGCTTTTCCGCCAGGAGACGCGCTGGCCCGGCTACGGCTATCGCTCCGATTTCCCGAAGCTCGACGATGCGAATTGGAAGGTTTTTGTGAATTCGGTTTATGACAAAGCCAACGGCGAGTGGCGGGTCTTCAAAAAGCCCTGCCTACATCTGGTGCCCTAAGATCGACGGGGAAGCGGCGGGTCCGCCAGGCGCCCCGTACGGGGGGGCGCTTGTGGATGGCGTCATGTCTCCCGAAGAGTCGAGGCGGGCGTCGGCGCGCGCGGCTCGGCTGCCGTCCATCCGGCTCTTCGCGGACTTCGCCTACGACGCCGAGAAGATCGCCCTCGGCGCCTACAGCCCGCTGGAGGGCTTCATGGATTCCAAAAGTTTCGAGTCGGTCGTCAAACGAGGAAGGCTTCCCGGAGGGCTTCCGTGGACGATCCCGATCCTCCTCGCCCCGCGCCCCGACGACGCCGCGAAGATCCGCTCCGGCGACGAGGTCGCGCTCCTGGACGGCGACGCAAGGCCCTTCGCGCTGCTCGAGGCGGCCGAGATTTACGAGTACTCCAAGGAGGATTTCGCGAGAAGCGTCTACGGCACGGTCGAGGAGACCCATCCGAACGTTCGCGATATCATCCGCGACTATGGGAGCATCGCGCTCGCGGGAGAGGTGCGGCTCATCCGGAGGCCGGCGTTCTCCAGCGCTTCCCGGTTGAACAGCCAGATCGTCGACCAGCTCTACAAGTCGATCGTCATCGTCGACATCGACG
>JAJYFI010000130.1:1215-5404 GCA_021790955.1 bacterium
GAGGCCGGCGTCGTCGTCGGGGCCGGCCGAGCTCTCGCCGCGCGAGACGCGGGCTCTTTTTAAAAGCAAGGGTTGGAAAAACGTCGCCGCCTATCAATGCCGCAACCCCCCGCATCTGGCGCACGAATACATGCAGAAGGCGGCGCTCGAGCGCGACGAGATCGACGGGCTCTTCATCCATCCCGTGATCGGGCGGCTCAAGGCCGGAGATTTCAAGCCCGAGGTCATCATGGAGGCCTACCGCCGCGTCGTCGAGGGATATTACCCGAAGGAGGCGGTCGTTTTGTCGCCGCTTGCCGTCACGATGCGCTACGCGGGTCCGAAGGCGGCGCTTTTTTACGCGATCGTGAGAAAAAACTACGGCGCCACCCATTTTATCGTCGGCCGCGACCAAGCCGGGCTGGGAGGGCTCTACGATCCCTATGCCTGCCACCGGATTTTCGACGACTTCGACGTCGGCGTCCAGGCCCTGCGATACAGGGAGCTGTTCTACTGCCGGGTTTGCGGCTTTATGGCCTCGGAAAAGACCTGCCCGCATCCGCAAGAGCATCGTGAATCGGTGAGCCAGACCCGAATGAGGCAGCTCATTAAGGAAGGGAAACCGCTTCCGCAACGGTTTTTGCGGCCTGAGGTGATCGATCTTTTGAGCCGCGGCGACGTGTTGATAAGGTAGCCGAGGTGGGACCTTCGGGCCCCTGGGGCCTAGGACTTTGGTCCCTGGTCAACATGCCGTAGTTTCAGGGATAATCTATGAACTCGTATGAATCAAAGACCCCTGACACGGTTTCGCGGCTCTGCCGTGGCGGCGCTTCTCGCGCTTCCATGTCTTTTCTTTTCCGTTCCCTCCAGCGCGGGTTCCTGGGGCGGCGCGGACATGGATTATCTGGAGTCGATGGCCTCCGGCCGGTTGCGCGCTCCCGCGCTCGCCGGGCGGCGCGGCGCCGTTAAAACCCAGGATGGGGCCGAGAGAGCTTCGGCCTCGGGGGAGAAGAATCTCTTCACGGGCCAAGGGACCGACATTTCCGCCGTGATCACGGACGCCATTAACGGCGCCCACCAGTCCATCCAGGCGGCTCTCTACGAATTGGATCTGCCCAACGCGTCCCAGGCCCTTCTGGCGGCCTTCCGGAGGGGGGTCAAGGTCCAGATCGTGATGGATTACGGCAACACTTTCCCGGGAGGCGGCAGGAGCCGCGACCAGGCTCTCCAAAATCTCATCGACGCCGGGGTTCCGATCCGCGTCCTTAAGGGCTTCGGCAGTTACGGCATCCAGCACAATAAATTCGCGGTCTTCGACGGGCGGCTCCTTGAGACGGGGTCTTACAACTGGAGCCAGTCCTCCAACGTCAACGACTACAACAACGTCATTATCCGGACTGATCCGGGGCTCATCGCGTCCTTTGAGGCGTATTGGCAGTGGATGTGGAGCGCCGCCACGGCCTTGGCCGACGCCCAGAACGGGGTGAATCCCCCTTCGGTCACGTCGCCCCCCGCGGCGACGGGCTCCGGGCCGAGCTTCAAGGGCCAGACCTTCCCCTCCTGCACCTTCTCGCCCAATGGTCAGACGACGGATCGCCTCGTGAGCCTCATCAACCTCTCGCAGAAGACGGTCGACATCGCGATGTTCGCCTTCACCTCCAAGCCCGTCGTCCAGGCGCTGGTCGAAGCCCAGAAACGGGGCGTCGCGGTGCGCTTCCTGCAGGACCGCTCCGAGGCGCCCTATTCCCAGGACCGGGCCCTCATCGGCGCGGGCGTCCCCGTGAGAATCCTCGCCGGGATCGGCGGGAAAGGCGTCATGCACAACAAGTTCGGGATATTCGACGGCGAGATGCTGGAAACCGGCTCCTTTAACTACAGCGACAACGCCCAGGCGAACAACTTTGAGAACGCGGTCTATGACGCCTCCCCTTCGACGCTCTCCGCCTTTCAGGCGGAGTTCAACGCTCTCTACGCCCAGGGGAAAGCGCCCACCGAGCAGGACCTCACGCCGCCTCCCGGCGACGATCATACGGGTCCCCGGGGATAAGGCTTCCGGACGGCGTTGCCGCTCCTCGCGCTCTCGCGCGGGCCTTTGAGACCCGCTACACTTCCCGCGGGCCGTTAGCTCAGCGGTAGAGCGTCCGCCTTACACTCTGGCCGGATCATCTTGCCGGAGTTGGGGCGCTTGAGCGCGTCTTTTGGCCACCACCCTGGCCACCGCCTTCGTCAAGGCGCGCGCGTTCGCGGTTCGAGGGTTGGAGAGGCGGCAATCTGGTAGAATGCCCCGCGTTTCGTCTCAGACGCCATGAAAGCCCTGATCCCTCTGGACCGCATCGAGCGGCGCATTTACCTGATTCGCGGCCACAAGGTCATGCTGGACCGGGACTTGGCAGGCATCTATGGGGTATCCACCGCTCGCCTCAACGAGCAAGTCAAGCGCAATGAGGCCAGATTTCCAAAGGACTTCATGTTCCAGCTCTCGGCGCGGGAGAATGGAATCTTGATGTCGCAAATTGCGACATCAAGTTCGGACCACGGCGGCCATCGAAAATTGCCGAGGGTTTTCACCGAGCACGGGGCGGTCATGCTCGCCAGCGTCCTCAACAGTCCCATGGCGTTGCGGGCCAGTGTCGAGGTGGTCCGGGCCTTCGTCAAGCTGCGCGAGATGATCGCCTCGCACCGGGACCTGGCGCGGCGGCTCGACGAACTGGAGAAGAAATACGACGCTCAGTTTCGGGTCGTTTTCGACGCGATCCGGGAGCTGATGGAGCCGCCGGAGAAGCCCATGCCGCGGATCGGATTCAAGCCGGGCGGGGAAGAATAGGCGCGAGGGCGTGGCGATGCCCGATCCCTTCAGGAATTATTCCGCCTAGGTGGAGGCCGCCTATAAGGCGGGCGACGCCACCGAGCATGCCATCTCCCGGCATTGAAGAGCTTCCTGGAGGCTAAGGACATCGGTAATCCGTGCGGCTGATTTTCCGTACTCTCGTGTGCCTCCGCCCTTGCGGGCTGGAAGCTCAGCCTTCCCCTAACGGAAGGCTTACGGCTCAGCCAAGAAACGCGGCTATTCTACCTCATCCCCGGCCCTTCCCGCCTCCCTGGCGCAAATGCGGGAATCTGTTACAATTCCTGACGAATCGGGCCGTTAGCTCAGCGGTAGAGCGTCCGCCTTACACGCGGAAGGCCGCAGGTTCGAACCCTGCACGGCCCAAGATATCAGGAGGCCGGTGGGGCGGCGGGGCCGGGATCGTGGGGAAGCTCGGCCAATTCCTTCTGGGCCTTCTTCAGGCCCTCCTGGGCCGCCTCGAGGAATTTCTTCGCGTATTTGAGCTCGAGGCTGTCCGGCTTGTAGTAAGGCATCTCGTAGCTCATCGTCTGGATCGTCTGCTCCAAGCCCATGACGAGCCTCTCGAGAAACTCCCTCCGGTCGGCGCCCTGCATGACTCGGACATCTTACCAATAAAATAAAAAGCCCGGCCTTGGAGGCCGGGCTTTTACGTGGCGCGACGGTCGATTTAGTTGAGGTGCTTGCTGACGAGCTTCGTCATCTCGAACATGTTGACGGAGTTCTTGCCGCTGAAAACGGCCTTGAGGTTCTCGTCGGCGTGGATCATGCGCTTGTTCTTCGTGTCCTGCAGCTTGTGCTTGCGGATGTAGGCCCAAAGCTTCTTGACGACCTCGGTGCGCGGGTAGGGACCCTTGCCGATCACCTTCTCGAGGGCGGGGCTGATCGACATCTTCTTCATGAACGCGGCGTTCGGTTTCCTGGCCATGTCGTGGAATTCTCCTTGCGGGATGATTGAGATTATACGGCGACGCCTCCTGGCGCCCCCGGATTGTAGCAAGTGTCTCGCCCGAAGGAAAGAGGCATGGCGAACGGACGCTGGATGTGTTACAATCAAAGCAACGCTTCCGGAAGGAGGCACTGCCGGGCCCCAAGGCAAGGCATATCCCAAGGTAGAGAGGTGCAAGTAAGTCAGATGCCGACAGGACGTGTGAAGTGGTTCAATGATCAGAAAGGGTATGGGTTTATCACGCCGGATGACGGATCGAAGGATTTATTCGTTCATCATTCGGCCATTCTAGCCGAGGGATATCGATCCCTCGCCGAGAATCAGGCGGTGGAGTTTGAGGTTCAGCAGACCGACAAGGGGCCTCGGGCAGCCAACGTCAAGAAGGTCTAGTCGGAGTTAAGCCGCACGACCAGGAG
>JAJYFI010000131.1 GCA_021790955.1 bacterium
GAAAGCCCCGCCGCGTTCTTCCGCCGCGTGGCGGAGACCGGCTTCCCGCGGCTGCGGGGCGTGCTTGACGCCGGGGCGCGGGAGCTCTTCCTGTCGAGCTACGTCCAGACGTATATCGAGCGGGACATACGCGAGCTTCTTCGCGTCGAGAAGCGGCGGGAGTTCGAGATATTCGTCAAGATGTGCGCCCTGCGCACGGCCCAGGTCGTCAATTACGAGGATTTGGCCCGGGACTGCGGCGTCTCCGCCGTGACCGCCAAGGAGTGGCTGGGCCTGCTCGCGGACAGCTTTCTCGTCAAGCTCGTTTATCCCTACCACGCCAACAAGACGAAGAGGCTTATCAAGAGCCCGAAGCTCTATTTCCTGGACATGGGGCTTGCCGCTCATTTGTCGGGCTGGCGTGAATCGGAATCGTTGCGCCTCGGGCCGATGGGCGGCGCGGCGTTCGAAACCCACGTGCTGGCCGAGATATGGCGCGGATTGCGCCACCGGATCAAGGAGGCGGAGCTTTATTTTTGGCGCACGCGGGACGGCCAGGAGATCGATTTGCTGGTCGAGGTCCAGGGGCGATGCTATCCGATCGAGATCAAGATGGGGCGTCCCGACGCCTCTCGCCTGCCGCCCTTGCGGCGGATCGCGGGCCCGCGATGGGAGCGCGGGCAAGTGGTTTCCCTGTCGGCCTCAGCGCGGCGGGTCCCGATCAACCAGGACTGGGATTTGGTTTCTCCCGTGGGCGTGAGCCTAGGGCAACGGCCGCACACGCATTTTCCGTAGGGGACGGGCTTTTAGCCGGGCTTGCTGGCGACCAGCGCGCCGCCCATGCCGCCGCCGGCGCAGGCCGCGATCATGCCGTGCCGGGCCTTGGGGCTTTGGCGCATCGCATAGAGCAGGTTGAGGAGCAGCCTCGTCCCGGTCGCCCCCAAGGGATGCCCGATCGCGATCGAGCCGCCATGGGGGTTGAGCGCCCCCGATTTGAATTTGCCCTCCCAGTCGCAGCCGAACTTCTCCTTGCCCACCTTGAAGATGGAGAGCACCGTGGCGGCGAAGGGCTCGTGGAGCTCGATCGCATCGAGGTCGTCGAAACGCAGGCCGGCGTTTTTGAGCGCGTCGGGGGCCGCGAGGGCGGGGGCGACTCCCATGTGGGCGGGGTTGTTGCCGTGGAAGGCCCAGCCGCGGATTTCGCCCAGGATCTCAAGGCCCAGGGCCTTTGCTTTCTCCTCCGAGGCGACGACGACGGCGCTCGCGCCGTCGGAACGTCCGCAAGAGTTGAAAAGGGTCACCGTGCCGTGGGATTTTCCCGGCACGAAAGGGACGCCGTCCATGTGGGCGCCGTAATCCTTGTAGAAGCTCTCGATCGAGTAGCTGGAATGGTCGAAAAGCGCCGGGGCCTTCGCAAACATCGCGGGCTTCTGCGGAAGGCTCTCCCGAAGAAAGGGGTATTCGTCCTTATCGAGGAGCGCCTGGCCGCCGTTTTGGAAGGGCACGACATGGGTCTGGTAAAACCCGCCTTTCCAGCCTTCAAGGGCGTGGGCGAAGCTTTGGCGCGAGAACTCGTCCTGGGCTTCCCGCGAGATGCCGTACATCTGGGCGCAGACCTCGGCGGTCGCCGCCATATTGATCTTCTTGACGGGGTCGGTCAGCCCCTGTTCGAGGGCGTCGTCGATGATGACCTCCGGGCTTTGAAGGAGGGTCGACCATTTTTCCTTGACGGTCTCGAGGCTGCGCAATTCCTTCATCGCGCGGCTTCCGTCGATCGAATAGGGCAGCCGGGACATGGACTCCGTCCCGCCGGCGATATAGACCTCGCCCTCGCCGAGCGTGATCGCCCGGGCGGCCGCGCAAACGGACTCGATGGACGAGACGCAATTGTTCTGGACGGTCACGGCCTGGGCCTTCTCGGGCAGGCCCGCCTTCAACAGGGTCACGCGGGCGATATTGGGCGCCGAGAAAACCTGCCCCACCCAGCCCACGATCAGGCCGTCGACGGCCTCCTTGGGGAGCTTCGCGCGTTTCAGCGTCTCCTCGACGGCGCTCTGCATCAAGGCTTCGGGCCGCACCGTTGCAAGGGAATGGGCGATATGGCCGACCGGCGTGCGCGCCCCATGGCCGAGGACGATTTTTTTCGGAAGAGAGAAGGATGGCATGGCTGCATTATACAACAGCTCGCCGCCCCGGCAGGCTGCGGGCCGGCACGGCCTTGCTCCATCGGTCCCTAGAAGGCAAATGATATAATTCGTTCTCGCGCCGGACATGACTCCAAAGGTTGTCTTCATCGCAAGCCATCTCGGCTATCCCCTCGACACGACCCCGCTGGGCGGCGGGGCGGCGGTAGGGGCCCGGCTCGTCCATGCGTGGAGCCGCCGCAAAGACATCCAGCTCCACGTTCTAGGATCGGGGCCGCAGTCGCCGGAGCCGGGCGTTTCCTACGAGGCGTTGGACGGCTTCGGCGGCCCTTCCCGCGGGCTGACCAGCCTCAACGAGCTCGAATACGGCAAGTTCGCCAGGCGATTCGAGAAGGAATCCACGCGCTGGATCCTTTCCCGCCGCGAGCTGCTTTCCCCTTCCGAGACGGTGGTGATCGCCAATGATATCTCGGAGGGCCCCTCGTTCCGCCAGTTGGCCGAGGCGGGCTATCCCTTGATGTCCTTGTGGCACGTCGACGTTCTCGATTACTTCGCGCGGTTTTATCTCGGCGACTGGATCACCGCCCAAAGCCTTTCCCTCCTCTATGAAGGATTGCGCAAGCTTGGGCTTTCCAGGGGCGTCCCGGATGTCCTCAAGCTCGTGTTCGAAAAGGAGCGCGATGCCGTCTCTTCCTGCGCCCGGCTCGTTCTTCCCTCTCGTGCGATGGGGGAGAGGATCCTCTCCGCCTACAGCTTTATGGACCGGGAGCGGATATTGAGCCGCAAGATCACGATCCATCCGTGGGGCGTCTGGAGCGATCGCTTCGACGATCAGGAGCTGAGCCGGGCGGCGGAGGAGCTCAGACGACGCTACCGCATCGGCCCTGGCACGACCGTCTTGATGACCCTGAGCCGGATTTCGCCGGAAAAGGGGCTGCACCTTCTTCTGCGCGCGCTTCGAATCGTCGAGCGCTCAGGTCCGGGGGATATCTGCCTCCTCTTGTGCGGAGAGCCCGCCTTCATGCAGGGCCTGCCCTATTGGCGAACAATCCGCCGCGAAGCCTCGAAACTCAAGCGCGTCCGCGTTTATTTCCCCGGCCATCTGGGCGGGCTCCAAAAGCAGGCTCACTTCCGCCTGGCGAGGCTCTTCGTCTCAACCTCGACGCACGAGAGCTACGGCTTGACAAACCTCGAGGCGATGAACGCCGGCCTTCCGATTTTGACGGCCGCGCATTACGGCGCCCTCGACTGGTTCGACCCGGCGATCGGGCGACGCGTCGCCTATTCCGGACCGCGCGAAGCCCCTCGTCTTCTGGCCCAGGCGATCAAGGAGATGCTGTCCGATCCCGCGGCTCTCGCGGCCATGGGGCGCGCCGCCCAGCGGAAGGCCGCTGGAATGCCCTTTGACAAGTCGGCTGAAGCTCTATTGAACGCGGCGACCTCTTTGATCGAGGACCGCGACGGCGCCGTGCCGGCATGACGGCGGATGAGGGCGGCAAGATTTTTCTGCGGCCTCTCGATGAATCCGACGCGGCGGCGCTTTTCGAAGCGGTTGCCTCCTCTCGCTCGCGTCTCAAGCGCCGCATGGCCTGGGTCGGCTCCATCCGTTCGGAGGGCGATTGCAGGGAATTTATTCGATCGAGCTTCGCGCGGAACCGGGACCGCGCCGCGCTTGTCGAAGGCATCTTCGAAAGAAGGACCCGGAACCTGGCCGGCGTGGCGGCTCTGACCCGGATGTCGGTCGCGGATGGGCGGGCGAAAATGTCCCTGTGGATCAGGCAAGAGCGCGTGGGGATGGGCTTGGCGGTCGATGCGGGCCGCCGGATCCTCAAGACGGCTTTTCTCAAGGAGGGCCTTCAGCGGGTTTACGCGCGCATCGAGCCTTCCAACCGCGCCGCACGCCGCATTCTCCAGAAGCTGGGATTCAATTACGAGGGTTGCCTGCGGCGTGAAAAAAAGCTCAACGGCCGGTGGGTCGACCAGGAGTGCTGGGGGCTTTTGAAGTCCGAATTGAAAAAATAAAATGGGGGATATGCCGCGCGAAGCCGTCGTTGTCGCCGCGGTCCGCTCGCCCGTCGGCCGGCTGGGCGGCGCTTTGGCCGCGGTCAGGCCGGACGACTTGGCGGCGTCGGTCATCGCGTCTCTCCTCGCCAACGCGGCCGCGTTGGCGCCCTCCGACGTCGACGACGTCTATTTGGGATGCGCCAACCAGGCCGGCGAGGACAACCGCAACGTCGCCCGCATGGCCCTCCTCTTGGCCGGCCTGCCCGATTCCGTCCCAGGGGCGACGGTCAACCGGCTTTGCGCCTCGGGCCTGGAGGCCATCAATTGCGCCGCTCGCGCGATCGTCTCGGGGGAGGGGGACGTTTACATCGCCGGCGGCGTCGAGAGCATGAGCCGCGCGCCCTGGGCCCTGCCCAAGGCCGAGTCCGCCTATCCGTACGGGAACCTCACCGCCTACGACACCGCTCTCGGCTGGCGCTTTCCGAACCCTCGACTTGAAAAAAAATTCCCGCTCTCGAGCATGGGGGAGACGGCCGAGAACGTGGCCGTCAAATGCCGCATCCCGCGCCGGGCCCAGGATGAGCTCGCCTTGAGGAGCCATCAGCTGGCCGCCAAGGCCCAAGACGGCGTTTTCGCGGAAGAAATCGTGCCGATCGAGGTGGCTAAAAAGAAGGCTCCAGCCGTGGTTGTCGACAAGGATGAAACGGTCCGTCGGGATACCAGCCTGGAGAAGCTCGAAAAGCTGCCGCCCGCGTTCCGCAAAGACGGCTCCGTGACCGCCGGGAACAGCTCGACCTTGAACGACGGCGCTTCGGCGGTCCTTTTGATGGAGGGGGCGCGCGCGAAGGCCCTGGGGCTCTCCGTGCTGGCGCGCTGGCGGGGCTCCGCCTCGGCGGGCGTCGATCCTTCCTACATGGGGCTCGGCCCCGTTCCGGCGATCCGAAAGCTTTTGAAGCGCTTGGCGCTCGACATGTCCGGGGTCGGGCTCTTTGAGATCAACGAGGCCTTCGCCGCGCAGACGCTGGCCTGCGCGACGGAACTGGGCCTGCCGATGGAGAAGCTCAACGTCAACGGCGGGGCGATCGCCCTCGGGCACCCCCTGGGATCTTCCGGCGCTCGCATCACCGTGACGCTTCTCCATGA
>JAJYFI010000005.1 GCA_021790955.1 bacterium
CCCGACCGCGTCGTGGTCGGCGCCTCCTCCAAGCGCGCGGAGAAGCTCATGCGGGAGCTCTACGCCCCCCTGCGCGCCCCGGTCCTCGTGGTCGACCCCAAGTCCGCCGAGCTCATCAAGCACGCCTCCAACTCGTTCTTGGCGACCAAGATATCCTTTATCAACGCCGTGGCCGAGCTCTGCGAGAGGACGGGAGCCGACGTGACGGAGGTCGCGCGGGGGATGGGCCTCGACCGCCGCATCGGCCGCCACTTCCTGCGCCCGGGGATCGGCTTCGGCGGCTTCTGCTTCCCCAAGGACCTCGACGCCTTCTACTGGATCTCCAAGAAAAAGGGCTGCGACTTCGCCCTCCTCAAGGCCGTCCAATCGATCAATGAGCGCCAGAAGGCCTGGATTCCGAGGCAGGTCGAGGCCCGGCTTTGGAACCTGGAGGGAAAGACCGTCGGGCTTTTGGGGCTTTCCTTCAAGCCCAAGACCGACGACCTGCGCTTCGCGCCCAGCCTCGACGTCGCCCAGGCCTTGATCGCGCGCGGGGTGCGCGTCCAGGCCCACGATCCCGTCGCCATGCCGAAGGCCCGCGCGCTCAAGGAGTTCAAGGGCGTCAAGTTCTGCCGCGGACCCTACGACTGCGCGCGGGGAGCCGACGCCCTCGCGATCGTCACCGAGTGGCCCGAGTACGCGGATCTCGATTTGACGAAGCTCGCGGACCTCATGCGCAACCCCCTCCTCCTCGACGGGCGCAATCTTCTCGACCCCGAACGCGCCCGGCGCGCCGGCCTCTTCTATGCCGGCGTCGGACGCCCCGAAAAAATCGGCCCTTCGACGCCATGAGGCTGCTCATCACCGGCGGCGCGGGCTTCCTCGGAAGCCATCTGGTCGAGCGCTTCCTCTCGCGCGGAGACCACGTCACCGCCATGGACGACCTCTCGACGGGCCGCATCTCCAATATCGAGCCCTTCTTCCAGAACCCCCGCTTCATTTTCGTCAAGCACAACGTCGTCAACTACATCCACGTTCCGGGCAAGCTCGACGCGGTGCTGCATTTCGCGAGCCCCGCCTCGCCCGTCGACTACGCGCGCTTCCCGATCCCGACCCTCAAGGTGGGCGCCCTGGGGACGCACAAAGCCCTGGGCCTGGCCAAGGACAAGAAGGCGGTCTTCATGCTGGCCTCGACCTCCGAGATCTACGGCGATCCCCTCGTCAATCCCCAGCCCGAGTCCTACTGGGGCAACGTCAACCCGATCGGCCCCCGCGGCGTCTACGACGAGGCGAAGCGCTTCGCCGAGGCGATGACGATGGCCTACCACCGCGCGCACAAGATGCCGGTCCGCATCGTGCGCATCTTCAACACTTACGGCCCGCGCATGCGCCGCCGGGACGGCCGGGCGGTCCCCAACTTCATCTGCCAGGCCCTCCGGGGGCGCCCTATCACGGTCTTCGGCAAGGGTTCCCAGACCCGCAGCCTCTGCTACGTCTCGGATCTCATCGAGGGGATCCTCCGCCTTCTCGACCGCGGCCCCCAGGAACCCGTCAACATCGGAAACCCCGACGAGGTCACGATCCTCGAGCTGGCCCGCCTCATCCGCAAGCTCGCGGGCTCGAAGGCCCCCATCGTCAACAAGCCCCTTCCGACGGACGACCCCAAAAGGCGCCGCCCCGACATCGCCCTCGCGCGGCGGACGCTCGGCTGGAAGCCCCAGGTGCCCCTTGAAGAGGGCCTGCGGCGCACCATCGAGCACTTCCGCAGCGAGCGCCCCGTTTTATAGAATCCTCTCCGATCCGAATGCCCCTGAGAATCGGAGTCCCAAAAGAGCCGGCCGCCGGGGAACGACGAGTGGCCCTCGTTCCCGAGACGGCGGCCCGGCTCGTCAAAGGGGGGATCGAGGTCCTCATCGAGAAGGGGGCCGGCCTGCGGGCCTCCTATCCGGACAAGTCCTACGAGGAGGCCGGCGCCGGCTTCGCCGGCGACCGCGCCGAACTTTTCGCCAAGACCGACCTTGTCGTCCAGGTGGGCCCCCCGACCCCCGAGGACGCGCGATCCTACGAGAAGCCGGGCGGCATCCTCATCTCCCTCGTCTATCCCGGCCGCAACCTCGACGCGGTGCGCGCCATGAATGAGGCCAAACTCACCGTCTTCGCCATGGATTTGATGCCCCGCATCTCGCGGGCGCAGGCGATGGATGTTCTGTCCTCGCAGGCGACCGCGGCGGGCTACCGGGCGGCGCTTCTGGCGGCGGAGCTCTCCCCGCGCTTTCTTCCCATGCTCACGACCGCCTTCGGCACCATCCGGCCGGCGAAGGTCCTCGTCTGCGGCGCGGGCGTCGCGGGCCTGATGGCGATCGCGACGTTCCGGCGGCTGGGCGCCATGGTCGAGGCCTACGATGTCCGCGCCGCCGCCGCCGAGCAGGTTCAGAGCCTCGGCGCCAAATTCCTCGCCCCGCCGGTCGAGGCCTCGGGTTCGGGCGGCTACGCCCGGGAGCTGACCGAGGAGGAGCGCGCCAAGCAGCGCGAACTTTTGAGCTCGGCCGTCGCCGCGGCCGACGCCGTCGTCACCGCCGCGAATGTTCCCGGCAAGAAAGCGCCTCTCATCATCACCCGCGAGATGCTCCGCCGGATGCGCCCGGCCGCGGTCGTCGTGGACGCCGCCGCCGAGTCGGGCGGCAACTGCGAGTCGACCAAACCGGGAAGCCGCGTCGAGGAAAACGGCGTCATCATCGTCGGCCCCACCAATCTGCCCGGCGAGCTCGCCCATCACTCAAGCTACATGTATTCCAAGAACGTCGAGGCTTTCCTTAAAATCCTGATCGGCCCGGACGGACGCGTGGTCCCTCCCGAGCAGGACGAGATTCTGGGCGCGACGCTCTTGTGCGGCGCGGGGTCTCTCAAGCACGGGCCGACGCGGGAACTCCTGGAGGTGCGATGACCCCCGATCTCTGGGCGAGCCTTTACATCGCGATCCTGGCGGCCTTCACGGGCTTCGAGGTCATCGCCCGCGTGCCGGCGCTGCTCCATACGCCGCTCATGTCGGGCTCGAACTTCATCCACGGGATCGTTCTCGTGGGGGCGATCCTCGCCTTGGGCCGCGCCCAGACGCCGCTTGAAACCGCGATCGGCTTCCTCGCGGTCGCCCTCGCCTCCGCGAACGTGCTGGGAGGCTATGCCGTGACGGCCCGCATGCTCGACATGTTCGAGACCGGCAAGAAAAAGCCGGGCGCCAAATAGAATGGGGTTCCTCGCGCGGATCGAGCCCCCGATTTACCTCGTCGCGGTCCTCTTCTTCATCCTCGCCTTGAAGCGCCTGAGCCACCCCGCCACGGCGAAGGGCGGCATCCTCTGGGCCGGCGTCGCGATGATCGCCGCCACTTTGGCGGCATTTTTCGCGCCGGGCCTGGGCCACCCGGGGCTCATCCTCGCGGCGATCGCCTTGGGCGGGATTCCCGCCTGGGTCCTCGCCGAGCGCGTGCCCATGACCGACATGCCGCAGATGATCGCGATCTATAACGGCATGGGCGGCGGCGCCGCGGCCGCGATCGCCGCGATCGAGCTTTTAAGAACCCCTTGGACCCCGCTTTCCGCGCCTCTTTCCATCGTGGGAGGGCTCATCGGGACAACGTCATTTTCCGGCAGCGTGATCGCCTTCCTCAAGCTCCAGGGCTGGATGCGCTCCCGGGCGATCGTCTACCCGTTCCAGAAGCCGGGCAATCTCCTCGTCCTCGCCGCCTCCCTCGTCTGCGCGGGGATTCTCCTGCACGCGGGCGACAGATTCCTCGTCGTCCCCTTCCTCGCCCTGGGGCTTCTCTTCGGCCTCCTGATGACGCTCCCGATCGGCGGCGGCGACATGCCGGTCGTGATCTCGCTCTACAACGCCCTCACGGGGCTCGCGGTCGCGGCGGAGGGCTTCGCGGTCGGCAACCCCGCCATGGGCGTCTCCGGCATCCTCGTCGGAGCGGCCGGCACGCTGTTGACCCTGTTGATGGCGAAGGCGATGAACCGCTCCTTGGGGGACGTCCTCTTCGGCGCCTTCGGCGCCTCGGAGCAATCCTCGGAAGTCCAGGGGAGCTTGAAGCCCATCGAGCTTTCGGACGCGGCCGTCGCCCTGGCCTACGCCGCGCGCGTCGTGGTCGTCCCCGGCTTCGGCATGGCCGTCGCCCAGGCCCAGCATAAAGTGAAGGAGCTCATGGACGCCCTCGAGGCGAGGGGCGTCGCGGTCAAGTTCGCGATCCACCCCGTCGCGGGGCGCATGCCCGGGCATATGAACGTGCTTTTGGCCGAGGCCAACGTTCCCTACGACCGGCTTTTCGACCGGGACGAGATCAACGCCGAGTTCGCGACGACCGACGTCGCGCTCGTGATCGGCGCCAACGACGTGGTGAACCCCGCGGCCCACCGCCCGGGCAGCCCCTTGGCGGGCATGCCCATCCTCGACGTCGAGAACGCCAAGACCGTCATCGTGCTCAAGCGCGGCCAGGGGAAAGGATTTTCCGGCGTCGAAAACGAGCTCTTCTACCGCGACAACACGCGCATGCTCTACGGCGACGCCCAGGACACGGTCGGCAAGCTCGTCCTTGAGCTCAAGAAAGCCTGACCCCAGTCAAACCATGCGCCGGGTCGCAGCCGTCGTCGCCTTCCTCGCTCTGGCCGCGGCGGGCTGCGGCGGGATGAACTCCGAGCTTTTGGGAGCGGCCAAATCCGGCGACGCCGAAAGAGTCCAGGACGCGCTTCAGGAAGGGGCCGACCGGACGGGAGCGGCCGTCGAGATCGCGGCGTACCAGGGCCACCCGGACATCGTGAAGCTTCTTCTCGAAAAAGGCGCCGACGTCAACACGAAGGTCACCTGCCCCAGCGGAAGCGCCTTCATCGTCGAACGCTGCCCGCTCATCGCCTGGGCCTCCTCGCTCGGCCGGGCGGATATCGTGAAATACCTCGTCGAGCACGGGGCCGACGTCAACGCCCGCGGCGCCTACCGCATGACGTCCCTCCTTTTCGCCGCCATGGCCGGGGACGCGGACGTCATCCAGCTTCTTCTGCAGCACGGAGCCGACGCCAACGCCCGCAACGCCTCGGGCGCCACCCCCCTTATTTTGGCCTGCCGCGCGGGATCCATGAAGGTCGCGCGCCTTCTTCTGACGCATGGGGCCGACCCGAACGCGTCGAGCCCCGTCGACGGGACGCCGCTGTTGGCCGCGGTCAAAAGCGGCCGCGAAGATCTCGTCCGGATGCTGCTCGTTCACGGCGCGGCCGTCACCACCGCCGCCCTCGCGGCCGCCGAGGACCGGCCCTTCATCCGATCCCTTCTCGAGGGCGCCGTCACGGGGAACCTCGCCATGGCGATGAGCCCCGGCGCCGCCCCGGAGCCCCCAGCCGCCCCCAGGGCCTCCGACGTCGACGATCCTTCCTTCCGCGACCGGGTTCATCCCCACGCCTACGCCGTCGTCATCGGCGTCGAGCATTATTCCGAGTCCCTCCCGAGAGCTCTCTACGCCGACCGCGACGCGCAAACCATGCGCCGCTACCTGCGCGCCTTGGGCTACAAGGACAGGAACGTCCGGTTCCTCGAGGACGAACAAGCCACCTACAGCCAGATAAAGGCGATGATCGCCACCTGGCTTCACAACCAGACGAGCACGGACCCCGGCGCGACGGTTTTCGTCTATTACTCGGGGCATGGGGCCCCCGATCCCGACTCCGGAGACGCCTATCTTCTCCCCTCGGACGGAGACCCTCAATATCTCAAGGACACGGCTTATTCTCTCAAGAGCCTCTCCCGGGATTTGGCCGCTCTGCCCGCGAAAAACGTCCTTGTCGCCCTCGACTGCTGCTTCTCGGGGGCGGGCGGACGATCCGTCATGGCCGCGGGCGCGCGTTCCGTCGCCGTGAGGATCGACCCCGGGCTCTGGTCCTCCTCGAACATGGGCGCGACGACGGCCGCGGGGCCGACCCAGATCGCGGGGCCGCTCGAAAGCCAGGGGCACGGCCTTTTCACGTACTATCTCCTCAAGGGGCTCAAGGAGAACCGAGGGCGCATCTCCCTCAAGGCGCTCTACGACTACGCCAAGCCCCGCGTCGAGAAGACGGCGCTGCGCGACGACAACCGCCGCCAGAGCCCCCGCCTTTTCGGCCAGGACGTCCATGTCACGCTTTCAGGAGGTCTCAGATGAAACCGATGTGGATCGGCGGCGAATTCGTCTCCGGGAAGTCCCGGATCAAGGTCGTCAACCCCGCGACGGAGGAGGTCGTGGACGAAACTCCGGACGCCGCGCCCGCGCAGGCCCGCGAGGCCGTCCTGGCGGCGAGAAAGGCCTACGAGGAGGGCTGGCGGCGCTCCACCGCGCACGCGCGCGCCGAGATGCTCCATGAAATAGCGCGCCGGCTCCGCGACAAGACCCGAGAGCTGGCGGCTCTTTTGACCTTGGAGGGCGGCAAGCCCCTGCGCGAAAACGTCGACGAGCTGGGCTGGACCGCCGCGTGCTTCGATTACTACGCCGAGATGGGGCGCAACACCCGCGGGCGCGTCATCCCCTCGGGGGAGGCGACCCAGCTCAACCTCGTCCTGAAGGAACCCTACGGAGTCGTGCTCGCGATCGTCCCGTGGAACTACCCGCTGCTCCTTCTCTCATGGAAGGCCGCCCCGGCCTTGGCCGCGGGCAACGTCGTCGTCGTCAAGCCCGCGGAGCAGACCCCTCTTTCCACGTTGGCCTTGGCCGAGGTCTTCGACTGCCTCCCTCCGGGCGTCGCCAACATCGTGACGGGACGCGGGGAAACGGCGGGGGAGGCTCTGGTGCGCGATCCGGGAGTCGATTACGTCGCCTTCACGGGAAGCCTCGCGGTGGGAAAGAGAATCGGCAGAATTTGCGCCGAGGCGGTCAAGAAATGCCATCTGGAGCTCGGCGGCAAGGACGCCTTCGTCGTCTGCGAGGACGCCGACCTGGACGTCGCGGCGAAGGCGGTCGCGTGGGCGAGCTTCCTCAACACGGGCCAGGTCTGCACCTCGGCCGAGCGCGTCTACGTCCACAAAAGCGTCGCCAAGCCCTTCACGGACCGTCTCGTCGGCTTCACGAAAAGCCTGCGCGTGGGATCCGGCCTGGACCCCAGGACCGACGTCGGCCCCATGATCGGCTCGTCGTACCGCCGCAAGGCGGACTCCCACGTCCAGGAGGCGCTCCGGCGCGGCGCGAGACTCCTGGCCGGAGGCAAGAAGCCCGCGCATCTCTCCAAGGGCTACTTCTACGAGCCGACCGTCTTGACGAACGTCGACCCTTCGATGGCCGTCATGCGCGACGAGACCTTCGGCCCGGTCTGCCCGGTGAGCTCCTACGGGAGCTTCGACGAGGCGATCCGGATGGCGAACGACTCCATTTACGGCCTGGGCGCCAACCTTTACACTTTGGACGCCAAGAAGGCGAAGCGCTTCTACGAGGAAGTCCAGGCGGGCACCATCTGGGTGAACGACCCTCTGACCGACAACGACGCGGGGCCCTTCGGCGGCTACAAAGCCTCGGGCGGCTCCAGGGAATTGGGGGAGGAAGGGCTTGAGGCCTTCCGGCAGTCCAAGCACGTCCACTGGGACTTCGAGCAGTCCCCGAAGCCGTGGTGGTATCCTTACGGCGTCTGAATGACGACCTGGCCGGGGGCGCCGTTGCCCCCGCCGAAATTCGGGAAGCCGCCGCCGCCACCGCCGCCGCCCGGGGGATTGCCGTTCCCGCCGGCGTTCCCCATTCCCCCGGCGCCTCCGTCGCCGCCCTCGGCGCCCTTGCCGCCGCGGCCGCCGACGTTGCCCGCGTTGCCGTCGCCGGGAGCCCCCCCGCCGGCCCCAGAGCCTCCGCGGCCCATGCCGGAGCCGCCCGAGCCTCCGGGGGCGCTCGCGATCGCCTCGCCGGTCGCCGCGCCGCCCACCAAGCTCGATCCCCCGTCCTCCCCGTCGCAGGTTCTGGCCCCGCCCTGCGTTCCCCCGGCGCCGACCGTCACGTTGAACCGTTCTCCAGGCACAAGCCCTTCTTTGCGCCCTTGGGCGTAGCCGCCGCCGCCACCACCGCCGCCGCCCGCGGAGCAGCCCTGGCCTCCTCCTCCCCCCGCCCCCCAGACCTCGACGGAAATGCTGGAGACTCCCTGCGGCACGGCGAAGGGGAAGGTCCCGGGCGTCGTGTAGCGCTGGAGAATCGGGTCCTTGGCCGCGCGAAGGGGGCGAAGGGGCGCGTTGCGGCAGCCGGCCGGGATCGTCTCCAAGGCCGTCAGGACGACCAGGAAGCGCGCGATCGGGGCAAGATTCACGAGGCTATTTTCTTCCATGGCTCGGCCGCAGCGTAGAGCGCTCGCATCATTTTCGCCAATCAAATCCTGACGCCCCAGGCGGACTTGACGATTTCCCCGATCGCGTAGCTCACCCCGACGGCCGCCGCCATGACGACGAGGTTGGTCAGGATGCGCCGCCGCAGCTCCATGCCCGAGAGAAAGGACAGGAGCGCCGAGACCGCGACGATCATCATGACCGCGGCGAGAAGGGAGAACGCGAGGCCCTTGAAGCCCATCGCGACCGGCAGAAGAGGGATGACCGCGCCCAAAAAGTAGCTGACGCCCACGAGCAGCCCCAGGCCCAAGGGATGCCCCTCCGTCTCCGGCGCCGCGGCCCCGCCGAGAAAGGCGGCCTTGCCGCGCTCGATCTTCTCGATCTCCCGCTCCGAAGCCGAGGCCACGTAGGCCCCGGCCGCCATGGAGATCGCCCCCGCGACGGAGACCGTGACGCCCGCCATCAGGATGGTGGAGCGGTTTTCGAAGGCGGCGAAAAAGCCGCTCACCGCCCCCAGGATCTCCACCAGCCCGTCGTTGAAGCCTAAGAACAAGCTGCGGATGCGCTCGGGGTTGATCTTGCGCGCGGCAAGCGCGCTCACCAGCTCGTCCTCGTGGCGGAACTCGTCCTCCAGCACGTCGCGCACCGCCGGACCCAAGGGGCCGTCCTTGTAGGCCTCCCATACGGCAAGATACTTCTGAACGCCGTGGATCTCGATCGCCTCCAGGATCAAATGGACCGCCGCGGGGCCGAAGAGGCGGCAGACGAGGACGGCGGCCTCGAGTTTGATCCGCCTTGGGAAATCGAGCCGGCTGATGGTCCTTTTGAAGAAGCCCTGCCAGAAATTAAAGTGCTTCACCTCGACCGGGATGAGCCGGTCGAGCACCGCCCGAGCCTCTCCTTTCTGGATCTCGCGCAGGCGCCGGTAAAGAGTCAGGTCGAAGAGCTCGTCCAAGATGAGCGAACGCGCCAGCCCCGGGTCGATGTCGGCCATGGTTTCGCCTACGGCTCCAACCATTCCCGCGCAGGCCCCCTTCGGGGGCGCCCCTGCTTGGCCATGGGGGACAGCTTAGCTCATTTGCCGGACGGGA
Source organism: bacterium (assembly GCA_021790955.1). Lineage (GTDB taxonomy): Bacteria > Elusimicrobiota > Elusimicrobia > UBA1565 > UBA9628 > JAJZAK01. Next base: position 9,376 of record JAJYFI010000005.1, read on the forward strand.
ACAATTTCGGCGATCTCATCGGCGCGACGATCAACAGGGCGCCGGTTATTTCAGGCTTCGAACGACGGCCTCCGCCCGACTCAAGGGCAGCGCCTCCATGCGTTCCGCGACGGGATAAGCGCGTTCTCCCGGGTAGATGACCCACAGCCGCGCGAGCTTCAAGTCCTTCAAGACCATGTGCATGGACTTGGTCGCCGCGGGGGCGTCGCCGTATTTGAACTCGAAGCCGTAGCGCCTGCCGCCGCGCGAGAGCATCAGATCGAGCTCCGCTCCGCCGTGCGTCTTATAAAAGAAGGCGTCCCTCTCGGCTCCGGCCAGGCGAATGACATTGTCGAGGGCGAACCCCTCCCAGGAAAATCCGAGCTTCGGATGCCTCTCGATTTCGGAGCGGCTTTTCAGGCCGAGGAGAGAATGGAGGAGACCCGAATCCCTGAAATAGATTTTAGGAGCCTTCACCAAGCGCTTGCCCGTGTTCTCGAACCAGGGCTGCAGCTGGCGGATCATGAATCCTCCCGACAGCACGTCCAGGTAGCGCCGCGCGGTGCCCTCCTGGACCCCCATCGAGCGGGCCAGCTCCGAGGCGTTCCAGATCTGGCCGTGAAGATGCGCCAACATCGTCCAGAAACGCCTGAGAGCCGACGAGGGGATGCGGATGCCCCATTGCGGCACGTCGCGCTCAAGGAAGGATTGAATGAAGTGAAGCCGCCAGCGGTGGCCTTGCTCGTCCGTCGAAGCGAGGAACGCGGGAGGAAAGCCGCCGCGAACCCATAGCCGTTCAAGCCGCCCGGCGCCCGCCTCGGCGCCCGAAAATCCGCCCATCTCGACGTAAGCAAGGCGTCCCGCGAGCGACTCCGAAGCCCCCCGGAGAAGCTCCGGGGCGGCGCTTCCCAGAAGAAGGAACCTCGCGGGAAGCGGCCTTCGGTCGGCCAGCACGCGCAGAACGCGAAAGAGCCCGGGCAGGCGTTGGCATTCGTCGATGACGACCAGGCCCTTCAGGTCTCTCAGCCTCAATGAAGCCGTTTCTTCAGCGAGCGCCGTCTCCGGGTCCTCCATATCGAAATAGGCGGCCTTCCGGAGGCGGGCGATGCGGCGCGCGAGGCTTGTTTTGCCGCATTGGCGAGGCCCGACGAGAAGCGTCGCCGGAAAGCTTCGCAAGGCGGACAGGATCGCGCGCTCGACGTCGGGCCTGGGAATCCACGTCATCCTTGAATATTACCAGTCAAGATGGTAATTTTCAAGGATGCTTGGCGCGGTGCGCCGGATCGTACGCGCCGCCCATCCCGACCGCGTCATTCTCTTCGGCTCCGCGGCGCGGGGAGACATAGGCCCGGACAGCGATTTGGATTTTCTCGTGATCAAATCGGGCGCCGGCCGCCGCCGCGATCTCGCCCGAAAGATTTACCGGAGCTTGTTCGGCCTAAGAACCCCGGTGGATGTCATCGTGCGCAGCCCCCGGGAGATTCAATCCCGGCTGCGCATCGGAGACTCCTTCTTCGAGGAAATCACGCGAGAGGGCAGGATCGTCTATGCCCAGCAGATGGAAGATCGCTGGTTCAGGCCCAAGCGGCGTCAAAATGATCTCGCTCTGCTCGAACAATACGCGGTCGAAATCCGCTACCCGGGAGCCACGGCGACGCCGGCGGACGCGAAGAAGGCCGTCGCGGCCATGGAGCGCGTCGTCAAAGGCTTGCTTCGCCGGCTCTAAAAGCCGGAGGGCTCAGCGCGCGCGCCCGAAGGCCGCGGCCGCCGCCGCGGAATCGGGGTTTCTCCCCTCCATGTCGCACAGGTCGACAATGACGAGCGCCGCCGCCGCGAGCGCCACGATCACGACCAGAATGGCGATGACCCCGTGCTGCCAGCAAATCTTGGGATCGCGACTCAACCGCCAGCCTCCATTTGATCCTACGCCGACAATTGCGCGCCGCTTAGGAACGAAATCCGAATCGTGCGGTGGCGCCAATGAGAACATAGCCGCCGCTTAAGTCCAAACTGACCGCTTTGCCGCCCGAAGTTCCATCCACCGTATAGTTGTTGTATCCTCCTCCTGGGCCAAGGTCCATCGAAAGCAAGCGATAACCTGCCTCGGCGACTAGGCCAAAATACTTCCAATAATACCCCGTCGTTACAGCAGCGCCCCCGCCGACGCCGCTGCCGGTTATGTTTAACGACGTGAGGCTGCCATTGTAATACCAATTTGCTTGACCAGAGACGCTTCCGATGACGATCGACGGCACAAACCCGAAGGCGAAGCCCGTTCCTCCTGCATCGCTCGTCCATCTCATGGGCACATCAACGGAGAAGATCGATGGCTCTATGGACGCGGAGACATATGGATTGTAGACGAACGGGTCGTTGTACCAGTACAACTGACCGGACGGCAGATTGCCCGTGGTCGGCGGCGGGACAGTGGGCAAAATGTCCGCAGTAAGTCCAAGGCCCAGCAAAAAATCCCCAGCGCCATTCATGGCGTGCAGATAGTCTAATTGTAGACTTTGCATATAGGAGGAGCTGTTGTCGCTGTCGAATCCGACGCCTCCTCCTCCCTGTAAATAATCATTCATCCAATTCGTGACCCCATTTCCGATCGAGTAGGAATTCTTGCTTAGCGGGAAGTAACTGATCTCGAAATAGTCCGTCTTTTCCGATTTGGTTTCCTCTTGCGCATCTTTGCTGTCCTGTTGCGCCGCAACCCAGGTCCGCCCTATTAAAAGCACCGCCAAAGCCATTAGGAATGTCCTCGAAGTCGTCATACCCCCCCTTCTTCGTGTACTTCCAAAGACCCCGTCCGCCGGCGCAGATGCCGGCGCCGGCGGACGGGGGCAAAGCGCCTTATTTGCCTCCGAAGCGGTAGCCGAGGCGGGCCGCGATCGCGAGTTCGCTCCAGCCCCCGGGCGAGAAGTTGCCGCCGCCCGTGATGGCCGGATTCATCGCGTAGCTTTCGGTCCCGATATAGCGCCAGCGCGCCTCCAGACCCGCGATGATGCTGTGGGGCAGAACGGTTTCAACGCCCGCTCCCACGGAATAGGCCGGGCTCGCCCAATTGCCGCTAAAAGCCGTCCCAGCCGGAACCGTCGCCTTCAACGAGTTTTCATTAAGCCCCACGCCCGCGACGAGATAGGGATTCCATTGGGACTGCGGCATGAACACGTAGCGGCCCATCGCCTCGACGCCGAGGTGATTCGACGTGAAATGCGCCGTCTGCCCGCTGCCGACTCCGATGTCGGCGCTCCCATACATGGAATCGTCGATGTCCGCCCCGACGCCGATATGAGGGGTCAGCTGATAGATGTACTGGCCCCCAATGAGGAAACCCGGATTTGCCAGCGAAGTCGGCGACTGGTTGATAATGCCCTTAAGAAAGGGAATCCCCGTTCCCAGGTCCAGGTTCACGATCTGCTCGCCGGCAGTCACTTCCGCGGAGGCGAACGAGCCGCCCAGTGCCGCCGCGAGGGCGGCGATCATGACGGCCGTTCGTCTCATTGACTTCTTTTTCATTCCTCGTCTCCTTATTAATGGTTTGGATCCGGCGAGGACAGGAGGCAGCCACAGGAGACGGCCGTCCCATGCCCCTTCCGGCCGCCGACGGCGCTTGGAAGGGCGCCGTCGGCTAGGCGGGAATTATAAGTAAGTCTATAAGGTTTGTCAATAATAATACTTATAGAGTCTATGTTATGGCGCGACCGGGGGCGGCGTCGGCGCCGCTTGCCATCCCCAAGGATCAGACGAACCCGCCGCCAACAATTGGATGATCGTGCGCTCGACCTCGTCGACGGAGAGCGCCTCCCAGCAGGCCCGCTCGCGGCAGCTCTCCTTGCGGCCCGGAACGCCGTCGCAGAGACAGCTCTTCTTGAGGGCAAGATGCCGGGAGCGGTCGGGGTGCGTCCAGCTTAAGGGGTGGCCGGGACCGTAAAGCGTGACGGTCTTTCTCCCCGCCGCGGCCGCCACGTGCGCCGCGGCGTTATCCGCGCCCACATGGAGATCGGCGCGTTCCAAGAACGCCGCGAGATCCGAGAGCGTCGGAGTGCCTGGAGCCAGGAGCGGCGGCCGCCGGCATTGGGAGCCGATCGCGGCGATATAGCCTTCCTCGTCGGAAGGAAGGCTCTTGGGCGCCCACAAGAGAAGCACGTCCGCCCCGATCCGCTCCTGAAGCCAGTCGATGACGGCCGCCCAGCGTTCGGGGCGCCATCTTTTGTAGGGCGGCCGAGCCGCCGGAGCCATCGTCACGAGAGGCCGCGAGGGGCGCCGGCGGTTGACGCTCAGAAAATCCAGCGCCCTTGCGCGGGAGGATGTCGGAAGCCGGTAATCAAAAACGAGCGAGCCGCCGGGGAGGCCGAAGACTTGGCGCAAAAACTCGATCTTTTCCCGCGCCACGTAGCCCGCCTCGCGCCGAACATAGCGCCGGTTGTAGGCCCAGCGGTGGAAGACGCGCGCGTAGCCCGCGCGGACGGGAGCCCCCGAGAACGCGGTCAAAAGGGCCGAGCGGGGGTTGCCGAAAAAATCGATCGCCCAATCGTAGCCCTCCCGGCGAATCTCGCGGAGCATCCCGAGGGGCCGCGCGCGATCATAAAGGATCACGCGATCGACATGCGGCGTCCCGAGCAGGGCCTGATGATGCGGCGCCTCGGAGAGGAAGTCAAGGCGGGCGCCGGGGAAGGACTCGCGCAGGAGCCTGAGCGCCGGAAGAGCGAGCAGCGTGTCTCCCGAGGCGCGCATCTGGAGAACGAGGATCTTTCGCGGGCTTGAGGGGCGCATTGGTGTCCGATTTTATAAATGTCTTCCGGGTTTGTCCATTAAAAACCCTATATAATCTAGAGGGGGGAAGGGGACGATGATAGAATCCGGCGGGACATCATGTCGGCGGAAGACATCTATCAGTCCATCGGCCGGAACGTCCGGGCGGCGCGCGACAAGCGCGGGTGGACCCAGGAGCAATTGGCCGAGAAGGCCGATATGCATCCCGCCTTTCTGGGACAAATCGAGCGGGGCATCAAGAAGCCCAGCCTCAAAACCCTGAAGCAAGTCGCCGACGCCTTGGGCCTCAAGGCGGGCGATCTTCTAGATGAGACGCTGCCGCGTGAACGCGCCGCGAGAGCCGACCTGGTCTCCGACTTTTTCCGCGCCTACAAACCCGAGGACTTGAAGGCTTTTTACAAGACCCTGAGGTCTCTCGCGCGCCAGATCAAGAGGCTCGGGTAAAAACTGGTGACACCATACCGATTTCGCACCTTCAGTCCAGAAAATCGGTATGGTGTCACCAGTTTTTACTTTCGGCGGCGTTACGCCGCGGAGGTCGAGGCTTGCGTCCGCTCGATCGGCCGGGCGATGGCGGGCAACGGCGGCTCGTAGAGAAAAGCGGCGTAGTCCCGGAGCATGCGCCGGCCGCAGAAGCGCGGGGCGACCGTGGCGATCGACTCCCGGACCATCTCCACCCAGCCGCGAGGGACCCCGTCAAGGCTCCGGTCGTAGAAAAGAGGAGCGACCTCGGCCTCGAGCAAGGCGTAGAGCTCCTCGACGTCCAGACGATCCGAGTCCGCGCCTTCGCGGCCGCCCGGGACGCCGAAGCCCCAGCCGTTGCGGGCGTCGTAGCCCTCCTCCCACCAGCCGTCAAGGAGGCTCAGGTTGAGAACCCCGTTCGCCCCGGCCTTCATGCCGCTCGTCCCGCAGGCCTCGAGGGGCGGCACGGGGTTGTTGAGCCAAACATCCGCGCCCGAGACGAGGAGCTTGGCGACGGAGGGGTCGTAATTTTCGATGAAGGCGATCCTGCCGCCGAATTCCGGGCTTTTCGCGACGGCGACGATATCCGCCACAAGGGCCTTCCCCGGCTCGTCGGCGGGATGGGCCTTGCCCGCGAAGATGATCTGGGCCGGGCGCTCCGGGTTGAAGAGGAATTTTTTCAGCCTGGCCCGGTCCCGCAGGACCAAGGCCGGCCTCTTGTAGCTCGCGAAGCGCCGCGCGAAGCCGATCGTGAGGGCCTTCTCGTCGAGGCTCCCGCCGCCGATCACGCCTCCGCCTTCCCGGAGGCGCTCGAAAAGCGCCGCCTTGGCCTCGAGACGAGCCCGCCACAGCAAGGCGCTGTCGGCTTGCGCGAGCCGCGCCCACAGAAAAGGATCGTCTTCCCCTTCCCCTCGCCAGGCGGGTCCCAGAGCCGCGTCGTAGAACCGGGCCATCGCGGGGCTCGTCCAAGTCGGAAGATGGACCCCGTTCGTCACGTGCCGGATGGGGACCTCCGCCTCCTCCTTGCCGGGCCACATCCTTCTCCACATCGCCCGCGCCACCTGGCCGTGGCGGCGGCTGACGGCGTTGGTCTCGCGACTCATGCGGATCGCGAAAGCGGCCATATTCCAGCCGGGCCCTCCCGGATGACGCGCCAGGGACATCAGCTCCTCGGTTTCCACGCCGGCCCTCGCGGCGACGGATTGGACCATGGGACGCACATGGCCCTCGTCGAAGACGTCGTGGCCCGCCTCGAGCGGCGTGTGCGTCGTGAAAAGGGAGACCTCGCGCACGGCTTCGATGGCCGAAGCCAGGCTCTTGCCGCGGCCGATCTCTTCCTCAAGAAGCGCCAAAAACAGGAACGCGGAGTGGCCTTCGTTGGCGTGGTAGATGTCGATGGGCAGCCTCAATTCCCGGATGAGCGCGAACCCTCCCCAGCCGAGCAGGAGCTCCTGTGAAAGCCTCATGTTCCGGTCTCCGGCATAAAGCCTGTGAGTGATGGACTTGAGCTCGGGGGAATTGGCGGGATGCTCCGCGTCCAGAAGGTAGAGCTTCGACTTGCCGACCGAAACCTCCCAGGCTTGGAAGACGAGGGGCAGCGTCCCTTCGGGAAGCCTGAGGGAAAGCCGCTCCCCCGACGGCGCCATCACCGGCTTGAGCAGCGTGAGATCATGGGAGTTCGGCTCCGCGGCCTCCTCCTGGCGTCCCGAACCGCCGATGCGCTGGGCGAGATAACCGTCGCGATAGAAAAGGCCGATCCCGATCATGGGGAGACCCAGATCCGAGGCGGATTTCAGGAAATCGCCGGCCAACATCCCGAGGCCGCCGGAATAAATATGCAGCCGCTCGTGGACGGCGAACTCGGCCGAGAAATAGGCGACGGTCTTCATAGGGCCGTCGCCGCCGACGGGTTGGCCATGTGCGCGGGCCGGCGGCCATGAATCAACACGTCCAGGAGCCCTTCGGCCGCGAGCGAGGCCATCCTGGTCCTCGTCTCGACGGAGGCCGAGGCCATATGCGGGGCGAGGACGACGTTGGAAAGCTCCGCGAGGCCCGGCGCGAGCTCCGGCTCTTTCTCGTAGACGTCGAGTCCGGCGCCTGCGAGCCTCCCTTCCTTGAGCGCCTTGACCAAAGCGGCCTCGTCGACGAGAGGACCGCGGGCCGTGTTAATAAGGAAAGCCCCCGGCTTCATCAGGGCGATCTCCTTCTCGCCGATCAAATGCGCCGATCCCAGCCCCAGCGAGGCATGGAGGGTCACGAAATCGGAGCGCCTTAAAAGCTCCGGCAGATTCACCGAGCGCACGCCCAGGGCGGCCTCGACCCCGGCCTCGGCCCGCTTCGAGTCGTGATAGAGGACCCGCATCCCGAAGCCCGAAGCGCGGCGGGCGACCGCCTGGCCGATGCGCCCGAAACCCACGATCCCCAGGGCCTTGCCGTGAACGTCCGCCCCCAAAAGCAGGGTCAGGCCCCAGGCCTTGTAGCGGCCCGTGCGCAGGAAGCGGTCCCCCTCGACGACGCGACGCGCGCAGGCGAGGAGCAGCGCCCAAGCGAAGTCCGCCGTGGTCTCGGTCAAGACTCCCGGCGTGTGCGTCACGGCGATGCCGCGATCCGAGCAGGCCTTCAAGTCGATATGGTCAAAGCCCACGGAGATGGTGGCGACCGCCTTCAGGCCGGGCGCCCGCGACAACAGCTCGGCGTCGACCTTCTCGGTCAGGAGGCAAAGAAGCCCGTCCTTGTCCGCGACGCGCTTCAACAGCTCTTCGCGCGGCATCGCCTCCTCGCTATCGTAGCAGTCGATCTCGAAATGCGACTTGAGGAGAGCGAAAGCCTTCTCCGGAAGCCGGCGCGTCACGAGAATCTTCATAAAAGCTCGATCTTCCCCATCCACCTTTGCCGATTATATTAAACTGTCGTGATGACGGGTCCTTTCCCCTCCCCGATCGTGCAGGCCCCCATGGCGGCCTGCACGGACCTGCCGTTCAGGCTCCTCGCCCGCGCCCACGGCCTTTCCTTCGCCTTCGCCGAGATGGTCTCCGCCCAGGCCCTGGTCCGCGAAAACTCCAAGACCCTCCAGATTCTTCGGACGTCCGCGGCGGACCATCCGGTCGGCGCCCAGCTTCTAGGCTGCGATCCCGCGATGATGGCCGAGGCCGCGCGCCTCATCGAGGAGATGGGCTTCGACCTTCTGGATCTCAATCTCGGCTGCCCCGTGCACAAGGTCGTCGCCAACGGGGAAGGAGCGGCGATGCTCGGCGACCCCAAGGCGGCCGAGGCGATGTTTAAAGCCGTGCGCGGGGCGGTCCGCATCCCGCTCACGGTCAAGATGCGCACGGGCGTCGACGACGCCGGCGGCTCGCAGGCGCTCGCCGTCGCCCAAGCCGCCGAAGCCGCGGGGCTCGCGGCGGCGACGATCCACGGACGCACGCAGAAACAGGGCTATGCGGGTGCCGCGGACTGGGGGGTCATCGGCCGCATCAAGACGGCCGTCTCGATTCCCGTGTTTGGAAACGGCGACGTGGCCCTCGACTCCGACATCGCCGGACTCCGGGCCCTCTCCGGCGTCGACGGCATCATGGTCGGACGAGGCTCCCTCGGAAACCCGTGGATTTATCGACGGCTCGAGGACGCGTGGGCGAATTCGGGAAAAAACGAATCGGCCTCGCCAAGCGCCAAGGACCGCCTCTCGACCCTTCTCAAGCATCTCGATCTCGAGATCGAGTGGCAGGGAGAGCGCCAGGCGGCGCTCAACATGCGGCGCATCACGGTTTGGTACACGGCGGGGCTTCCCGGCAACAAAGCCCTTCGAGCCAGCGTCTGCCGCACGATGGACCTGGGGCTCATTCGCCGCATGATCGAGGATTTCTTCGCCGCCCTTCCCTCGGACCTTCCTCCCCCCTCCATGCCGCGGCTGCTGGCGGGAGAAGGCTGAAAAACTGGTGACACCATACTGATTTTCTGGACTGAAGATCCGAAATCAGTATGGTGTCACCAGTTTTTACGTGACGATCAGGGGATCTCCCTGAAAAGAATTCCCGTCGGGATCTTGGGCGTGAAATACGTCGACTTCTCCGGGAGAAGCCCGCGCCCCGAGGCGCGGAAAAGATCGCGCAGGGCCGGCGGCTTGACCACGATCGCCGACCCGCCCCATTTCCGGGCCGAAGCGACGGCGAACTCGGGATCGGGATGATAGCGGACCCCCCGCAAAGAGGCGCCGCCAAGCAGATGCCGCCCAATCCACTCGACGGAAAGGCCCGTCCGGCAGCCGTCGGCGGCTCGCGGCAAACCCAAGTAGAAGCCTCCCTCCCAAAGCCCGAAGGCATAAGGGTTTTTCTCGGCCCTCAAGCGCCGCCATAACGCCTT
>JAJYFI010000132.1 GCA_021790955.1 bacterium
CGGCTCTCTCGGTTTATTTCCTCTATCCCAGCGTCGAGTGGTATTCCAAAAGCCACGACGAGCGCGCCAAGCTTGAAGCCTACCGCCTGCGGCCGCGGCATCTCCTCAATCTAGGCCTCGATTTGAAGGGCGGGACCTACCTGCTCATGGAGCTCGACATCTCGAAGCTTCCCTTGAGCGCCGACGTCTCGGACGCGATCGGCCGCGCGATTGAAATCATCCGCAACCGCGTGGATCAATTCGGGGTCGCCGAACCCCTCATCGCCCGCCAAGGCGAACGCTGGATCGTGGTTGAGCTCCCCGGGGTCACCAACACCCAGGAGGCCAAGGACATCGTCGGAAAAACCGCCCTTCTGGAATTCAAGCTCGTCGACTCCTCGGAGGCGGCCCAGAAGGCCTTGGGCAAAATCGGCGAGGCGGGCGATCCTTTTGTCGGCAAGGGCAACCAACTCACCCAGAAGGCGGCGAAGCTTGTTCCCGCGGGCGACATGCTCCTTCGCGGCAGGGGCGGCAGCCTCTATCTCGTGAGCGCGAAATCCCCGCTGACGGGCGCGAACCTGGACGACGCTCACGTCGAGATGGGCCGCTACGGAGAGCCGGATGTCGCCTTTAAGTTCAAGCCCGACGCGGCCGCGTCTTTCGCGAATCTTACGGGAGCCAATATAGGCAAAAATCTTGCGATCGTTCTGGATGGCGTCGTCTACTCGGCGCCGGTCATCAATTCCCGCATCATGGGCCAGGGGGTCATCGAGGGCCGCTTCACGCTGGAGGAAGCCAAGGATCTCGCGATCGTCCTGCGGGCGGGCGCGCTCCCGGCTCCCGTCAACATCATCGAGGAACGGACCATCGGCCCGACCGTGGGAGAGGATTCCATCCGCTCGGGGCTCCTGGCGACGGGGATCGCGGCCCTCTTTATTTTCGTCTTCATGGTCGTCTACTACAACGCCTCCGGCCTCGTGGCGGACCTCGCCCTCGTCCTCAATCTGCTGATCCTCCTGGCCGCGATGTGCTATTTCGGCGCGACGCTGACCTTGCCCGGCATCGCGGGCATCGTGCTTACGATCGCGATGGCCGTCGACTACAACGTGCTGACTTTCGAGCGCATCCGCGAGGAATTGGCGCTGGGGAAACCCGTCCGCCTGGCTCTGGAAACCGGCTACGACAAAGCCTTCACGGCGATTTTTGACTCCAATATCACGACCCTCATTTCATCGGCCTTCCTCTTTCAGTTCGGCAGCGGCCCTATCAAAGGCTTCGCCGTGACTCTGGTCCTCGGCCTCCTCATTTCCATGTTCACGGCCGTCTGGATGACGCGGCTCGTCTTCCAGACCTACCTCTCCAACCGCGAGATTTCGACGATCAGCATCTGATATGCATCTTTTTCCCAAGACTCATTTTGACTTCATCGGCTGGCGCCGTCGCTTCTTCGCGGTTTCGATCCTCCTTCTGGGGGCCAGCGCCGCTTCCCTTCTCCTTCGCGGCGTGAAATACGGCATCGACTTCACGGGAGGGACCGCCCTTCAAATCGCCTTCGATAAGCCCGCCAAGACCTCCGATCTCCGTGCGGCTTTGGCCAAAATCGGCGAAGCGGACGCCTCCATCCAGCGTTTCGCGGGCACCGACACCTTCCAGATCCGCCTCCAGACCCCCAGCACCTCCGCCGAGGCGATGGACGCCCGAATTTCAGCTCTCAAGGGCGCCCTGGCCCCTTTGACGTTTCGCGTCGATAACAAGGCTTACGTCGGCCCCTCGGTAGGCGCCCATCTCTTCCGCCAGGCCCTCTGGGCCATCGGCCTCACTTTCGTCGGCATCATCGTCTACCTCGCCTTCCGCTTCGACAACCCCGTCTGGGGAGTCTCCGGCATCATCGCGCTCATCCACGACGTCTTCGCGACTTACGGGCTTTTCTCCATCATGGGCGCCGAGGTCGACCTCTTGATCGTCTCCGCGCTGCTGACGATCGGCGGCTACTCGATTCACGACACGATCGTCATCCTGGACCGGATGCGCGAGAAGTTGCGCATCATGAGGGGCAAGCCCTTGGACGAGGTCATCAACGAGAGCATGAACGAAACCCTCTCGCGAACGATCATCACGAGCGGAACGGTTCTCGTCGTCGTCACCATCCTTTATTTCTTCGGCGGCCCCGTCATCCACCATTTCGCCCTTGCCATGGTCTTCGGGACCCTGGTCGGCACCTACTCCTCGATCGCCGTGGCGGCGCCTCTCGTCTATGAATGGACCGTCCGCCACTCCAAGGCCGGGGCGCGCCTCGCTAACGCCACGGGGGCCGGCAAGGCAGGCGCCGCCAAATCCAAGTAGAACCATGCGGAAAATCATCGGCTTCCGCATCGAGATCAAGCCCTGGCAGATCGAGCGACGCGCGAAGAAAGCCGGGCTCAACCTGAAAGAAGAGGGCTTCTCGCCGGAGGCCGTCGAGGCTTTGATCACCAAGGCCCGCCAGTCAGTCGTCCCGGCGGTCCTCTACGACACCTTCCCCGGAGCGACGCCGGAGCTCTCAAAGCTTTCCCCCCTCCCAGGCTTGGCGTTTAGCCTCATCCTCGCCACCGCCGGCGATCCCCTTCACCGTTTTGTCGAGACCTTGCGCGGGGAAGGCCCCGCCATGGGGACAGTCGCCTCCCTGATCGAAGATGCGGCCCTGGATGAGGTCCTCCGCTTCACGACGGGCCTTATCGCGGAGGATGCGGGGCGGGAAGCCTGCGCGCTATCCCCGCTCTCGCCTCTCGCCGACGAGGAGTCCCTGCGCGCCGTCCTCTCCAAGCTCGACGGCTCGAAAATCTCCGTCAGCCTCACGGGAGGCCGCCTCCAGCCCCGTCCCTCCCGCGCCGCGAGCCTTGCCTGGATTTCGAAATCCAAGGCCAAGGGCAAAACCTCGTAGTCGCCGTTTTGAAGGCGCTTCTCCGCCGCCTCATTCCCAGGCTCGCCTGGGCCTACCTCACCTTCGTCGGCAAGACGAGCCGCATCAAGGTGATCGGGGAGAAGCGGCGCGGAGATCTCCGGCGCGAGGGGCGCCGCTTCATTTACGCCTTCTGGCACGCGCGCCAGGTTTTCTTCACCTACTCCCATCGGGGAGATCCGGTGACCGTCCTCGTCAGCCGCAGCCTCGACGGCGAGCTGATCGCGCGGGCGATGGCTCTTTTCGGGATCAAGGCCTGCCGCGGCTCCTCCTCCCGCCAAGCCGTCGCCGGGACGAAGGCGATGGTCTCGGCCATCCGGGAAGGATTCGATCTCGGGATCACGCCGGACGGCCCTCGGGGCCCCGCCCACGTCGTCAAGGCCGGGCTTCCCGGCCTGGCGCAATCGCTCCAGGTCCCGATTCTACCCATCACGAACGCTCTTTCGCGCAAGGTCGTCTTCGAGAAGTCCTGGGACCGTTACGAAGTCCCGCTTCCCTTCGGGAAAGTCGTCATTCGCTACGGCGATCCCATACACGTCCCTCCGGGCGCCGATCTCGATCGCGCGGCGGTCGAGATCGCGGGCGCCCTGGACCGCCTCGACGAGGAAGCGCGGCAGGATCTTCGCTCATGGACTTGATGTTTCCTCTCATCCTCTGGAACCTGCTCTTTCCCTTCGGCGCGATTCTCTTTGGGATGCGCGTCCTCTTCTCCCGTCGCCGAGGACTCCTTCGAAGCATCGCCTCCGAGCTGCCGGAGCGCCTCGGGCTGATCCGGCTGGAAAAGCAAGCCTCGGCGGCTTCCGGACCTCTCTGGATTCATGCCGCGTCCCTAGGGGAGGTGAACGCAGCCCTTCCCTTGATCGAGGGATTCCGCGCGGCCGGGCGCCCCCTCATCCTCACCTCGACGAACCGGGCCGGGGTCGAAAGAGCCAGAAGCCTGGGCTTGCCCGCCGCTCTCGCGCCCCTGGATTGCTACGTCGCCGTCAAGGCCTTTCTGGCCCGCGCTCGCCCCGCCGCCCTGATACTCGTCGAAACGGAGTTCTGGCCTCAAACGATCGCCCTGGCGTCCGCGAAAGGCCTCCCGATCGTCGTCGTCAACGCCTCCATCTCGCAGCGGAGCTTCGCGCGTTATGGGCTGATCCGTCCCCTGATGAAGCGCCTCCTCTCTCGCCTCCAGATGATCGCAGCGCAGACGCCTGAGGACGCCGAACGCTTCAAGGCTCTGGGAGCCCGGGAGACAATCGTAGCCGTCGTCGGGAACCTCAAATACGACCTCAAACCCGTCCCCAAGCCCCGGGAGGCTGCCGAGGCGATCAAGGCGCTGGGATGGAAGAACGCGCCGATCTTTGTCGCGGGGAGCACGCACCCCGAGGAAGAGGACGCCGTCCTGGAAGGCTACTTGAAATCGCTTGAGAGGCTGCCGGAGTTGCGTCTTGTGATCGCTCCCCGGCATGTCGAACGCGCAGGCTCGCTTGCGGCGAGCCTGCGGGGCCATGCGATCCCGTTCCGGAGCTATTCCGGCGTCCATCAACGCCTCCCAGTCGCCCCTCGAGCCCTGCTTCTTGACGCGCGGGGCCTTCTCCCGCAATTTTACGGCCTGGCCCTGGCCTCCTTCGTCGGCGGGACGCTCAACGAACTGGGCGGTCACAACATCCTCGAGCCTGCGGCCAGCGGTTCCCCCGTCCTCTTCGGCCCCCATGTTTTCAACGTACGCGCGCCCGCCCAAGCCCTTCACGACGCGCAAGGCGGCTTCGAGGTCCGGGGGGCCGCCGAAATCGCGGAAAGGCTCTTCCATGTCTTCAGGCACCCGGAGCTTCGCGAGCGAGCGCTGGAAGCCGCCCGAAGCTTGTCCGGCGCGACACGCAGGACGATGCAGCTCCTCGCGGGCGTCCTCCGCGAATCATCTTGACCCCCCGGAATCGGAATGCTTTGATGATGCTTCATGCCACGCCTTCCCCTCGTCTTCCTGACCCTCCTTGGCTCGTGCTTATCGTCCCCGGCGCAAAGTTTTAGGGCGTCCACCGCCGCCGCCCCGTCCCCCCTTTCGTCCTTCCCGAGCCCGCTTCCCTCCCCGCTCCCGGACGATCCCATGGGAGCGACGATCTACCGCTTTCCAAACGGACTCAGCGTCTATCTGAGCCCCAATCACGCGGAGCCGCGCGTTCACACCTTCATCACGACCCGGGCCGGCAGCACGAGCGATCCGGCCGATTCGACCGGCATGGCCCACTATCTTGAGCATATGCTTTTCAAGGGAACCACGCGGCTCGGCACGCTGAACTGGGGCAAGGAGAAGCCGCATCTCGACCGCATCGTCCGACTTTACCGACGTCGCTTCCGCTCCGCGGA
>JAJYFI010000133.1 GCA_021790955.1 bacterium
TCTCGAATTTCTCCGCGAAACAGGACTCGAGGACGCCGATCGCCTGGAGGAGTTTTGGACGCCGGGGTTTTATCATTTGGCGTCGCGCTCCCATCTTTTAAGAATCGCCGAGATGACCTCCGACGTCGGATTCGCCCGAGCCGCGCGACGCAAGTAGAAAAGCCGTTGTGACGGCGAGTCGGCAAGCGCCGCGAGGCCCGCCCAGGACCAGGAGAGGCTTGGCGAAAGCCGAGAAGACTCGAGAAGGAGCTGCCGCGCCGACCGGCGCGAGGAGCTGCGGGGGGCCGTCAGGGGCTTCCCCAGGAGGAGTCGGGGGATTTCCGGGTCGGCCTTGAGGGCGTCGGCGTAAAGCCTCCAGGCGCGCAGATAGCCCCTGGGGTCCGGGACGTCGATGCGGTAGACCTGCGTTTGCTCGGCTGTGTTTTGGTAGACGCGATGGAAAAAGGGGCTTGAGTCCGCCCAGGGGATCCAATGGGAGCGCTCCCACGGCAAAAGGTCGGGAACAAATCCTCCCGGCACGGAACGGACGAGGCAGAGAAAGTCCGCCCCCTGCGCGACAAGAGAGCGAATCCAAGCGTCGCGATCGGCCGTCTCGGCGAAGGAAAGGGCGCGGCGGCCGGTGAAAAGCCAGATCGCGGGACGGTCGTTGGTCGCGATGGCGGCGGAGGAAGAGGTGTGCTCCGCGATCCACCCCATCGTCTTTTCCTCGGCGACGCGCGGCCCATGAGGCGTTTGGGCGGCAAGGACGGCATCCTGCCGAAGCCAGAGAGCGCCGATCGCCGCGGCGGCGAAGGCGAAGGCGCGCCGCTTGGATTTTGAGACGGCGATGGCCGCGCCGCCGAGGGCGATCCAGTAAAGAGGCATGACGGGCAGGGCGTATCGCGGGACGACGGCTTTCCAACTGAAGTGAAGCGCCCCGAGCAGCGCCGCGTAAAGGGCGATGGCCGCGACGGTCGCCCGGCGCCTCGGGAAAAGCTTCACGAGCCCGTAGGACGCCAGGGCGAGGCTGGCGAGAGCGAACGCTGGTTGGAGCGACCAGGATGCGTCGAGGCCCAGGATGCCCAGGCCGATGATCGATTCGAGCATCTCCAGCGTCCGCAAGAAAGGATGCCCGGCGGCGGCGCGGGCTTGGGAGGCCCAATGCCCCCAATAGGCCGTGACGGTTCCTCCCTCCACGTTGTTTCGCGCCAGCCAGAGGGCGACGGGCAGGAAGGCTCCCGCGGCGAGCCAAACCGACTTTTTTCTTTCCCCTCGGAAGGCTAGCGCCGCGACGACGGCCGCGTCGAGGCAGACCCCTTGGGGACGAATCAGGGCCGCCAAAGCTCCAAGAGCCGCCATGCCCGCCACGCGGCCGCTTCCCCATGCGCCGGCCTCCTCCCCTTGCGCGAGGACATCAAGAAGCAAAAGGGAGACAGCGAGAAAAGCCATGTCGGGAAGGAGCATGCCGCCGAGGCCGAGGGCGGCGGGCTGGAGCGCCGCCAGCAACCACGCGGCCAAAGCGGCGGGAAAAGGCAATAGCTTGCGGCAAAGCCTCCATGCCGCCGCTAGAGCCGCCGCCGCCGCCGCGAAGGCCGGGATCCAGAGGAGGCCCCAGCGGGGCTCCAGCAGCCAGACAAAGGGCGCCAGGAGCAAGGGGTAGCCCGGCATGGGGTCCGTGACGGCGCGGCCGTCGGGGGCGGCGAAAGATCCATGAAGCAGGGAGCGGGAGAGGAGAACGTAGAGGGGCTCGTCGAAGGCGGAGCCAAAGACATGGGCGTGGGCGCTCAAGAGATAAAGCGCCGCCACGGCGGCCACGGCGGCAACTGCAGCCACGGAAGAATCGACGAAGTTTTTCATTGCCGTCGCCGCTTTTGCTTTTACGTCTTGAGATGATGCTTGATGAACTGAGCTCCCGTCTCATGAAGGCGGGCCTCGAAGGCTTCGCCTTGGGCGAGAAGGCGATTTTCCTCCTCAAGAGCCTGCATGATATCGTCCTTGCGGCGGTCGAGAACCTCGACCACGCGCGGGTCGAAAAGCTTGCCGGCCTGGGCGAGGAGGTATTTGATGGCCTCGTCGATGTCCCAAGCGCCTTTGTAGACCCTTTTGGAGACCAGGGCGTCGAACACGTCGGCGACGGAGACGATCCGCGCCTCCACGGGGATTTTCTCCCCCTTGAGCCCGTAGGGGTATCCCGTGCCGTCGTAGCGCTCGTGATGGGCGACGGCGATCGATGCGGCCAAGCGCAGGAGCCGGCTCTCGGCGTTGGCGAGCATCTGGCTCCCGTAGATCGTGTGCTTTTTCATCTCCTCGTATTCTTCGGGAGTCAGCGCCCCGGGCTTGAGCAGGATCGAGTCCGGGATCGCGACCTTCCCGACGTCGTGGAGAGGCGCGGCATAACGGATGTCTTCCGCCCGGTCGCGTCCGAGCCCCGATTCCCTGGCCAGGATTTCGGCGAAGCGGCTCATGCGCCTTAAGTGCCGGGCGGTGTCCTTCTGATCCCGGAATTCGGCGACCAAGGCCATGCGATAAATCGTTTCGAGATGGGAGCGGCGAAGCTCGTCGTAGAGGGTCGCGTTCTCAAGAAAGGAGGCCGCCATGGTGGCCAGAATGCGCAGCAGACCTTCGTCCTCCTCCGTGAAGGCGCCCTTCGTCTTATTGAGCACCTCCAGGACCCCTAAAACGCGGCCTTCCGCCCCTTTCAAGGGGATGGCGAGCACGCTTTTGGTCTTGTAACCGGTGAGTTCGTCGAGCTCGTAGGTGAACCGGCTGTCGCGATAGCCGTCGCGGAGATTGACGGCGGAGCCTGTCTTGGCGACGAAACCCGCGACGCCGCGGCCCAGGGGAAGGCGGAGAATCCGGTCCTCTCCTCCCGAGGAGACCTTGGTCCAAAGCTCCCCCTTGTAATGGTCGAGAAGATAGACGGTGCAACGGTCGGCGGAAATGATCTTGCGGACCTCTCCCGCGATGATGGAGAGCAGATTGTCGAGCCTTTTCTCGGCGGCGATCAGCCGGCCGAACTGGGAAAGGAGCGCTTGGCGCTTCTCAAGATCCTGTCGGCGGCCCATGGATGCGCTCGGATGCGTAGACGGAGATGTGCACGGCCCGGGCTTGAGGATAGTATTTCGCAAGCCCTCGGGCAAGCTGAAGAAGGCAGGAGGTGGAACTGGTCAGAACGATCTTGGCGCCGCTCTCGGCGATCTTGCCGATTTTTCGGCGCAGGATCTGATCGGAGAGCTCCGGATGGCGGAAGGCAAAGAGGCCCGCGCCCCCGCAGCAGACCTCCGATTCCGGCAGCTCTTGAAAGGCGTCGCCGGAGATCCGCTTTAAAAAAGGAGAGGGCGGGGCGAGACCTTCGCCGTTGCGCGCTCTGCAGGATTCGTGATAGGTCGCTTTGGCGGGGGCCGGCGTCTGCGCCGTCGGAAGCTCCAAATCGGGAAGGAGCTCGACAATGTCCCGCACACGGCTCGAAAAGCGTTCGGCCCGGCCGCGCCAGGGCGAGTTCGGCGGGAAAAGGCGGGGGTAGGACTTCAAAAATGCGGCGCAGGAGGAGCAGTCGGCCGCCAGGGGCGCGGGCTCTCCGGACGGATGGGCGCCGTTTCCGGCTTTCTCAAGAGATTCGATATGGCGCTCGGCCAACGCTCGCGCGTCCTCGAGTCTTCCGTAGTTGTACGAGAAGAGGCCGCAGCAGCCGTTTTGAAGGAATCGGCCCCGCCCCAGGCCGCGTTCCAGCAGAGCGAAGGTCGACAGGCCGACCTCCGGGTAGAGATAATCAGGTCCGCACGCCGCGAAGTAGAACCATGGAGGCCGCGCCATCGGAGGCGCGGCCTCAAGCTTCTCCCGAAGGAAGAATCGGGGCGGGCGCGGGGCGGCGCGCTCGGCCTCGGCGAGCGCTTGGAGCCCTGCAAAATCCAGCAGCGGGCCCAGAAGCCTGGGGAGGCCGGTCCGCTTGAGGGCGTAGGCCCACTTCAGGAGCCTGCGGAAAATTCGAGGGCGATGAGCGAGCAGGCGGGTCAGGAAGACGGCCGGAAAGGAGGGATGGCCTTGGATCGCGCGGCGGCCCTCCAAAACGAGATCCGCCGTCGGGATGCGAGCGTAGCAGGCGAGCGTGCAGGCGCCGCAGAGGAGGCAGGTGGAAAGAGCGTCCTCGGCCTCTCTCGGACGAGAGATCCGGCCCTCCATGAGCATCCGGACGATCTGGTTTCGTCCACGGCCCGAAAAGGACTCCCGCCCCGTCGCGACGTAGGTCGGGCAAGCCTGCAGGCAATAGCCGCAACGGCTGCATTGGCTTGCCGCGTCATAGGAGATCTGCTCCCCGAGCGCCGTCGTCTGTCTGCCCAGGATTTCGCCCATGTTCTTATCATAGCCGTTTTTAGGTAGAGTGTCAGTCGAAGGCATGAGGTTTTTCATCGCCGTTCCCATCCCGGAGGCGACGAACAACGCCGTCGCGGCGCTGATGACGCGGCTGCGCCGGTTCGGAGCCGATGTCAAATGGGTCAAGGCGGAGAACCTCCATCTGACTTTGAGCTTCCTGGGAGAACGCCCCAAGGAAGAGATGCCGGCGATCAGGGACGCCATGCGCGCGTGCGCCGCCGGCCGGAAGGCTTTCCGGGTCGTCTATTCGGGAATCGGCGTCTTCGAATCCTGGGATCGTCCGCGAGTCTTGTGGCTGGGCATCGATAGCGGGGCTCGGGAATTGAAGGAGCTGGCCGACGATTTGGCCGAAAGACTTAAAGCGGCTGGGATCGAGGCGCTGGAGAAAGGCCGTCCTTTTGCCGCCCATCTGACGCTCGGCCGGTTCCGAAGCCGCCGCCATGGCGAGCGGTTGCGCGCCTCGGCCGCAACGATCCCCACGGCCTCCTCCCTTGAGATGCCGGTCGACCGTCTGATTCTCTATGAAAGCCGGCTTTCCCCGGAAGGCCCGAGCTACGCGGCGATAGCTGAAGCGGGCCTACCAGCCGCTCTCGGGGCCTGATTGTTTCGACTTCCCCCCGAGGCTCAGGAGATAGCGGGAAACGGCTTCAATATCTCCCGGTGAGAGCGCCTGTCCCCAAGCCGGCATGGAGACGAGAGGCTCGGGGCCCGCCGGGTCTTGTTTGGCGGGTTTGGATCCGAAACGGATTTTCCGCTCCAGCTCGGAGAGGGTGTAGGATCCGGCCACCGATGAGAGGGGCGGGATCAACGACCCGGGAACGTTGTTGTTGTGATGCCCCCCCCGCCCGTCGGTACCGTGGCAGGCGACGCACCCCGCTTTCAGGTAGATCATT
>JAJYFI010000134.1 GCA_021790955.1 bacterium
GGCGGCCGTCTCCCGAAAAACCCTTCTGATGAATCCCCTCCCGATCCTCCGTTGGAATGCGGACAAGTCCTACCTCCGGGACTTGGCGTCGCGCGGCGTCCGGACGGTCCCGACGGCCTTCGTGCCCAAAGGCTCGCGGGAACCCCTCGCCGCCGTTATGGAAGGCCGCGGCTGGAAGGACATCGTCATCAAGCCCCAAGTGGGCGCGGGATCCTTCTCGACGATGAGATTTCCTCACGGGCGGCGGCCCGATGCCGAGACTTACCTGCGAGAGCAGGCCGCCCAACGGGACATGCTCGTCCAGCCTTACCTGCGCTCGGTCGAAAGCGGCGGGGAGCGAGCGCTGGTGTGGATCTCCGGCGAGATCACGCACGCCGTCCGCAAGACGCCGCGCTTTTCGGGACAGGAGGAATCCGTCTCGGACGCGACGACGATCGCGGCCGACGAGCTCGCGTTCGCGAGGGGAGTGCTGGAGCCGTTGAGAAGGGACCTTCTCTACGCCCGCGTCGACATCGCCCGGGACGAGAGCGGCGCGCCGGTCCTCATGGAACTTGAGCTGTTGGAGCCCTCCCTCTTTTTATGCCGGGAGCCCCGGGCGCTCGCGCGCTTTGCCCGTTCCTGCGTCGACCTCATAGAAGGCCTCGGCCTGCGGCCTCGACGCGGCGACGAGACAGGCTAGCGCGTCAACGCCCGGTCGACGGACCAGCGGCCGCCGCCCCGGATCATCACGATGGCGGCGAGGGCGAGCGCCAGGATGTGGTACTCGAAGCCCTCGCCCTTTTGATTGCCGAACCAGTTCATGAAGAATCCGTTGTGGGCGTGGACCATGACGACCGCGACGGCCATGATGGAGGCGATCCCGAAGGCCGCGACCCGCGAGAGCGCGCCCGCGATAAGGCCCAAGGAGCCCAAGAACTCGGCCGCGATCGCGAGAACGGCGAAAAACCCCGGTATCCCCATCTGGATCGTAAACCAGTGATAGGTCCCCGAAAGGCCGTAGCCGCCGAACCAGCCGAGGACTTTCTGCGCGCCATGCGGGAACATCACGCCGCCCAGCGCCAGACGCGCAATCATCGCCACGACGTCGTCTTGAGTCTCGATCCATTTTCTCATCTTCTCTCCTTTTAATCTCTAATCGCCGGCAGGGCTTCCCTTTTGCCCAGCTTCCGGCACAGCCCCCGCAGGGACTCCAATTCCAAACCCGACAACGACGCCATTTCCCGGACGACGACCGCCACATGCCGCGGCATGATCCGCGAGATCGAATGCCGGCCCTTTCCCGTCAGATGCACCGCGAAATAGCGCCTGTCGTCGGGATCGGCCTCCCGCCGCACGAGCCCCCGCTTCTCCAGGTTGTCGATCACGGTGGTCATATTGCTTCCGCTACGAAGGATTTTCTCCCCGAGCGTCTTCTGGCACATGGGGCCGCAATGATAAAGGCATTCCAGGACCGCGAACTGGCTGTGGGAAAGATCGAACTCGGAAGCCGCCGGAGACGCGGCGAAAATCCTTCCCGACACGGACTCGGCGGCCCGCGCGAGATTGATGAAGGCGTTGAGGGCCCGCGTCTCGCTTTGGCGTCCCCGGAATTTTGTTCCCATATTTTGACGTCATATAATACGATGTCGTATTAATATTGTCAAGAAGCCCGCCCAATGCGATAAGATAGGGCCGATGCCCGAGAAAAAGCCGGGCGCCGGCGCGCGCAGGCCCCCCACGCGCGCGGAGATCGAGGCCGCCCGCCACAAGACCGTCAAGGACGTCATACGCCCGGGACTCGACGTGCTTTTCGTCGGGATCAACCCCGGCCTCTACACCGCGGCCATCGGCCATCATTTCGGGCGGCCCGGCAACCGCTTCTGGCCCGCCCTCAACGCCTCGGGGCTTTTGCGCCGGCCGCTCACGCCCTACGATTCGGAGCGACTGCTGGAATCCAATCTCGGCATCACGAACATCGTGCCCCGCGCGACGGCGCGAGCCGACGAGCTCACCAGGACGGAGTTGCGCCGGAGAGCCGCGAGCCTCCGGCGCAAAATCCTGCGCTATCAACCTCGTCAGGCGGCCTTTCTGGGGCTGGGGCTTTATCGCGACGCCTTCGACCGTCCCCGGGCCCGCGTCGGCCTTCAACGCGACAAAATCGGAAACACGCGGCTATGGGTCTTCCCCAACCCAAGCGGGCTCAACGCCCATTTTCATATCCCGGACTACGCCCGCATGTTCCGCCTCCTGGGGAAGCGCCGCCGCGCTCGAAACAGCTAGAATGGAGCGCGTCAGAGGCATGCCTCGCAACGACTGGAGCAAATTAAAGGCGAGATTGGCGCGCACGGATTTCCGCCGCGGAAAGCTCCTCGTGGGGTTGGATTTCGACGGCGTCCTGTCGGAGATCACGCCTCATCCAGCCGACGCCGCCCTGTCGCCCCGGACGGCCCAACTCTTGAAGGCGCTCCGCGGCCGAAGCGACACCCGCCTCGCCATCATCAGCGGCAGAGGCATCGGCGACCTGCGCCGGCTCGTCGGCCTGCATGGGATCTTCTATTCGGGAAACCACGGGCTTCAAATTCGCGGCCCCGGCCTCCGCTGGATGCACCCCGAGGCGAACGAGGTGGACCGGGCCGTATGGCGCGGGCTTGAAGAGGGCCTTAAGGACATCCCGGGCGCCATCGTCGAGCACAAGATCCTCGGGGCCGCCATCCACTACCGCCAAGTCAGGCCCGAACACCGGCGGCGCCTCAGCGGCCTCGTGCGGGCCCATCATCGCTCCCTCAGCGGCCGATTTCGCATCCTGCCCGGCAAGAAAATATTCGATTTGAGGCCGGCGCTCGCCTGGGACAAGGGCCGCGCGCTTGACATGATCCGGCAACGTCTCGAACCGAGATTCGCCTGGAACGCCGTCTTCGTCGGGGACGACAAGACGGATGAGGAGGCGTTCCTGACCCTCGCAGGGACCGCCCTGACGGTGCGCGTCGGCCGGGTCAGCCGCTCAGCCGCCCAGTATGTGATCCCAGGCCGCTCCTGGGTCGACCATCTCCTGGAAGAACTTGTCCGCCGGCCCGGCGCCTCCTAGACGCGGCCTCGACGGAGCCTTACTTTTTAATCCAATCCCGGTCGAAGGCGTAGGCGCTCCCCTGGTCGGACAGCAGGGCCGCGCCGATGACGCCCGCGGAGTCGCCCAGGCGGTGGCGCACGATCGGGGTCGTTGGGCGGTCGTTGAAAATCCGCCGGCGCGTCTCGCGCACGCCCCGGCCGTAGAGCTCGCGGATGTTGGAGACCCCTCCGCCCAGAACGACCACGTCCGGATCGAGGATGTTGATCACGTTGGCCAGCGACCGCCCGAAGCGCTCGAAGAACTCGCTCATGAACGCCGCATCCTCGGGCTTTCCGGCGCGGAAGCGCCGGACGATTTCGCGCAAACCCAGCGCCCGGCCGTGGCGCTCCCGGTAGCGCTTCTCGAGCTCGCCGCCGCTCACAACCGTCTCGACGCAGCCGCGCTGGCCGCAATAGCAGCGCGGCCCCTCCGGGTCGATCGAAGAGTGCCCCCATTCGCCCGCGATCCCCTGCGCCCCACGCCAGAGACGTCCCTGGCAGACGATCCCGCCGCCGCAGCCCGTGCCCAGGATGACGCCGAAGACCATCTCATGGCCCCGGCCCGCGCCTTGAAGGGCTTCCGCCAAGGCAAAGCAGTTCGCGTCGTTCTCAAGAACCAGCGAACGGCCAAGGCGGCGCTCGAGATCGCGTTTCAAGGGCTTGCCGTTGAGGCAAGGCGTGCTCGAGTTCTTGATCCGGCCCGAAGCGTAGGAGAGGGACCCCGGCGCGCCCAGGCCCAGGCCGTGCTCGCGCGTCCCGATCTCGCGGAGCATACGCCGGTAGAGGGCCTCGACGTTGGCCAGGATCGCCCGGTAGCCGCCCTCCTGGCCGGTCGCGACGCGCTCGCGAAAAAGCTGGCGTCCCCGCTGGTCCAGGATCGCACCCTCGATCTTCGTGCCGCCGAGGTCGAGCCCGAGGCGCAGGAGAGGCGCGACGCGCCGAATCGAGGAGGACGGCATCTACAGATCATAGCTTGGATTTGCCGCGAGCGCGACCAGGACGACCGGAGCGGCCTCGGCCTAGCGCTGGCCCCAACCTGGGCCTTCTATTGTAAAGATATGTTGGAGACACAACACTAGAGGCCGCTCTTGGCCGCTTCCTCGTTCTTGAAGGCTTGGCGCTCGAAATAGTCCCTCATGTCCTCGATGGCCTTGTCCGCGACGACCTTCAGGCGTATCTGCTTGAGATTTCTCTGGTCCTTGGGGTATTTGTCGAACGCCTTATCGTGGACGAAAAGCTCGAAGCTGATCTCATGCTCCGAATTTGACGCCAAGCTGCGGCCGTCGGCGCCGACCAAATCCCCCGTCAGGATAACGGGGACGAAATACCGGTTCAAGAACCACAAGGATCCGATCCATTTGACGGTATCCGCCAGCGTCTCCAACGCCCCCGTTCCAATGCCGGCCCAGACGTTGCCGGAGGCCGCGGCCACCGCGAAACCCGTCACTCCGTTCTCGGCGTAGTCCGCGGCCATGACCCCGGCCAGCCATATGGCTTTGACCGCGCCGTAGCCGGCGAGCCGGCTCTTCAAAATAACGTCCGCCTTCAGCCCTTGAGCCAGACCTTTGATCGTCGACGGCCTGAGATTCCAAAGGTCGCTTTCCGGCGAGAGCCCTTCCTGCCGGAGGGCCGCCAGCACGTCCGAGTCCGCAATCACCTCGAAGGCATACGTGCGGGAGAAGCGTTCCTCGAGCCTTTGACGAATCCAGGTGAGAGCGGCAGCCATGGCCCGCTCCGCCATCTCTTTTTGCTTTTCCTTTGGGATCTCGCGAAGATCGAGCCCCTCGGGGACCGTCTCGATGCTCGAAAGCTTTGATAGCTTGAAGTCCCGGGCGACAGGCACGACGGCGATGCGCAGCTTCCTCGGCGGATGCACCGCCACGCCGCGCTCGCGCCACGTCGCGCAGCCTGAAAGCGCCAGGGCCGCGGGAAGAAGGAGAAGAGGAAAACCCTTCATTTTTTTCTTTCCAAGCCCGCCAAGTCCCGCAGATAACGGCGGACCTCCCTGCCGTCGCAGGGATTTTTGAGGCAGAACCCGGCCCTCGCCCGGTTGTCCCAGAAGTCCGGATAGTCGTTTTTCACGCGCTCAAAGTCCTCCCGAGCCAGGCTCGAAAGG
>JAJYFI010000006.1 GCA_021790955.1 bacterium
CTTGCTCCAGCCGAACACGTTCCGAGCCGGCTGAAGTTTGTAGATCCCGGGCTCCACCTGGGCGAAGAAGGCTCTTCCGCCAAGAAGCCTGAGGGTGTAGCGCTCCGATCCCTCCGGCTCCTCCAGATTCAAGTAGGCGCGCGCCGAAGTGCTCTGGGCCCCGTTGGGGAGAGTGACCCGCAGCGCCATCGCGAAGCCGGACAATCCCGAGGACGGCAGCTTCCCGGTCAGGGGAGCGCTGCCCCGGCATGCTGTCAAAAGCAACAAAAACCCGCCGCAAGCGGCGGCGGCCGTGGTTTTCATACTGCCTTCATGATACTAGATTCGAAGCCTGCCGATGGCAACCTTGCCCAGATACGCCTTGAGGATGCTGCGGAAGCCCGCCCCCGCCTTGGCGCGGCCGATCGCCCCGGATTGGCAGACCCCCGCTCCGTGCCCCCAGCCGCCCCCCGTGAAAACGAAACGCTCAAGCCCCCCCGCGCCGTATTCCGGTTCCACGCGGAAAAAGGAGCTCCGAAGGCGTCCCGCCCCGCCGAGCGTTCGGATTTGCATCTCGGCATCGACCACGATCCGACGCCGGGAGCCCACGAGGAGAAGAGCCTGGACTCGGCCCGAGCCGGAGCGTCGCAGGACGCGGATCCCTTGGATCGCGCCGAGGCGCCATCGCTTCGAGAGCCGCCGTTGGAGCGATCGTCTGGATATCACCCGCACCCATCGGTAGTGCGACGGAGCGATGCCGTAAGCCGGGCCGCAATAGGAGTCGGGCCAAGATTCCAGCCAACGTTTGAGCTTCCAAGGAGAACGCGGGCGAGGAGGCTTCGCGACGGCGTCCACGATCGACGGCCAGGGGAGGCTTCGGCTCCACCCCGGAACGTCCCCACCCCCTTCCGTGACGCCGCCGCAGTCCGCCGAATAGACGACGGCCGCGGGTCTGGCGCCATGCAGGATGACGAGGCCTCGCGTCGCGGCGACGGCTCGGCCGGCGCGAAAGGCCCAGGGGCCGAGCCCGCCGTAGACTTGGCAGTGCGGACTGTCGCAGAGATCAAAACCCGCCGCGGCGTGCCGCCGCGAGCGTCCTTTCAGGAATAAAGCGTAGCTCCGAGCCAAGATCGCCTGAACCTTCAGGGATTCGATCGGCGCGTCGATGGGCATCTCCGCCGCCGTGACGGCCGTCACGTAATTGGAAAGGTCGACGATATTGACCAGCTCGAAAAAGTTCCCGACGGGTAGCGGGCGTATTTCAATCGTTCCGGGAAGAAGCCCCTGCGACGCCGCAGAGAGGGCGGAAAGCTTCGACGCCCACAGCATGAGCCCCGATCCTCGGGGCCTGAGAAAAACCCGTTTTCGCAAGAATAAGTTCGGTCTGGAGCCGACGCGCACCACGAGAAGGCGCTTTCGGCCGACGCGGCGAAGAGCGATCTGGCACGGTTCCCGCGGCCGGCCGACGGCCAGAGGAGCTCCTCCTCGGCGCGTTGTGACCTCGTAGTCCGTCGTCGCCCCCACCGCGACGTAGCGAAGCCGCGCGGGCCGCCCTCCCGAATCGGCCCCGAGGCCGATCCGGAGGGTCCCGTGCTCCTCGGGCGTCCCGGCACGGATCATGGCGTTGCGCACGAAGGCTGGCACGCGCGGAAATCGCCTGGGCCCGCGCATGAGGGAGGAGAGAAGCGGAGCGATTCTGGCCTTGTCGAAGGCTTGGTGCGTCAAGGATGTCGGCTCCAGGCGAAGAAGCTCCCGGAGCTGGGCGGCGCCCAAGAGCCCCGATCCCGCGCGCAAATAGGCTCTGGCGAGAGCTTCCCGGCCCTCCGAGAAATAGGCATCCGCTCCAACGGCCTTCGCGTAAAAGGCGATCGCAAGCCGGGGCTCTCCAAGGCCCTCATAGGCCTTGCCCAAATCGTAGAAAGCGACCGCCCATCGAGGCTTGAATCTCAATGCCTGCTTGAAAAAACTTACGGCCGCGCGCCAGCGTCCTTCCCGGGAACAAATCCGCCCCATTCCCAAGAGGGCCTCGACGTCGTCTCCCGAGCGAAGGGACTCTTCAAAATACGGCTTGGCTCGGTCCTGGCGGCCCGCTCGAAACCAGCCCCACCCCGCGGCGTCGAGGATTTCGGCCGTGCGCGAAAGCCGAAGCGCCCGGTCGTAGAACCCCGCCGCCGCCGCGGGACGCCCCATCTCCTCCGACAGCGCCCCGGCGTCAAGCAGAGCCTCCAGACCGCCCGATCGTCGGCGGCCGAGACGCTCGTAGACCCTGAGGGCTTCGACGTAGCGTCCTTGGAGATAAAGAGCCTGAACGCGCTCGGCGGGGGCCGCCGCCGGAGCGTTGACGGCAATCTGTCCCGCCATGACCGGCGCCAAAAGCCCTGGGAGACGCAGCCGCATCGCCAGATGGTAGTTTTTTTAGCGACGAAACGCGGGACTTCGGGGGCATGCGCACGGCGCCGCTTTCGTTGAGGCGGGAACAAAAAAGGCCCCCGGGCCGTATTATCTGTAGGGAGCCCGGCCTCCCTCTTGATTCCCATGAGCCAGCCTGTTAAGCTCAGAAAGGAGACGCCCATGCCCCGAGCCGACACCCTCAAGCTTTTCGAAACCCTCCGCCGCGAGTTCGAGGAGAAAAAATCCGCGGTCATCGCGGCGGCCATCGAGTCGGCGCTCGAATCCTATCACGACGGCCTCAAGGATTGGGTCGCCTCCAAGGACGATATCGCGCGATTTCAAGCCGCCTCCAAGGAGGACATCGCGCGGTCCCAGGCAGCCACCAAGGAAGACATCACGCAGTTCCAGGCAGCCACCAAGGAGGGCATCGCGCAGTTCCAGGCAGCCACCAAGGAGGACATCGCGCAGTTGCGCGTGTCTGTCGTCGAGACCAAGGCCGAGCTCGTCAAGTGGATGTTCATTTTTTGGGCAGGCCAAGTCGCGACCTCGTTCACCCTCCTCAAATTGATCCGGTAGAGGGCTGCCCCGGCCTCCACTGAATCCCCGCACGTCGGGAGCCGGATGCCGCGGCTCCCGGTTTTTTCGCGCTTGGAAGGTGGAGCGGGCGATGGGAATCGAACCCACGTCCGAAGCTTGGGAAGCTTCTATTCTGCCATTGAACTACGCCCGCGCAGGAATTTGATCTTATCATGTTTGACAGGAAAAACTCAAAACTGGTATTTTCGCGCGGTGCCAAACCCAAGTCTGGCACCGTTACCGTCGTCATTCAGGGGGAATTCGAATGTTTAACGTCAATGATTGGCAGTTTTTTTTCCGCTGGCTCCACGTGATCGCCGGGATCACCTGGATCGGGCATCTCTATTTCTTCAATTTCGTGAACGTGCCCTTGCAGGCCTCCCTGGACGACGCGGGAAAGAAGGCCGCCAACCCCAAGCTGCTTCCACGGGCCCTTTGGTGGTTCCGCTGGGGCGCCATGATCACCTTCCTCTCAGGCCTCGTCATGTATGCGCTGGTGTACATGTACGATCCGACGACGGGCGGCTTCGCCGCGATGGGCCCTCGACATCCCAGCTCCTGGATCCTCATGGGCATGCTCTTCGGGATTATCATGTGGTTCAACGTCTGGTTCATCATTTGGCCGATCAACCGCCGCATCCTCTCGGGACAGATGCCGGCCGAACAAATGGCCGGCGCCCGGCGCCGCGCCTACCTCGCCTCGCGCACGAACACCTATCTCTCGGGTCCGATGCTCTTTGGGATGCTTGGCGCCAACCACATCAACACCCAAAGCCCCAAGGCTCTCATCGCCTCCCTGATCGTCGGTTTCGTGGCGATTTGGGCCGCGATCTGGCACTCCGACAAGGTCGGCCAGACGGTTTAAGGGCCTTCGTAGACGTTAGGGCTCAGCGGATGAGCTTGAGGAACTCTTCGCGGGTCCGCACGTCCTTGCGGAAAATCCCGCGCATCTTGCTCGTCACCGTGGGCGAATGCAGGCTCTCAGCGCCGCGCATCTCCATGCAAAGATGGCGCGCCTCGAGGACGACGCCCACGCCCAGGGGTTTGAGATAGCTCTCAAGGGTCTCCGCGATTTGGTAGGTCATGCGCTCCTGGACTTGGAGACGCTTTGCGAAGACGTCCACAAGCTTGGGGATCTTCGAAAGCCCGATGATCCGGCCGTTCGGGATGTAGGCCACATGGGCGCTGCCGAAGAAGGGCAAAAGATGGTGCTCGCAAAGGGAATAAAAGGTGATGTCCTTCACGAGGACCATTTCGTTGTAGTCTTCCTTGAACACCGCCCCATTGAACATCGAGTGGACGTCGACGCGATAGCCCGACGTCAACTCGCGGATGGCCTTGGCGGCTCGCACCGGGGTCTTAAGGAGACCCTCGCGAGAGGGGTCCTCGCCGATCCCGGCAAGGATGTCGCGATAGCGGGACGCGAGAGAGTTGACCGCGCCCGCGCCGTCGCATGGCCTCTCTTCCGCCAGCCGGCTGTTCTTTATCGGCATAAAAACTCGATCAAGGTCCGCACGATCGCCCCCGTGGCCCCGGGAGCCACGTAGCCCTCGCCGGAACCGCTCCAGGCGGGACCTGCGATGTCCAAATGGACCCAAGGCAGCCCGCCCGAGAATTCCTCAAGGAAGAGCCCGCCGATCACGGTCCCCGCCTCCCCGCGCACCCGGCCCATGTTGCTCAAATCCGCAACCGAGCTTTTGAGCCAGTCCTTGTAGTCGGGCACCAGCGGGAGCTCGCATAGGATCTCTCCCGCGCGACGTGAAGCCTCCATGAGGCCGCGCATCAAAGCCCGGTCCGTCCCCATGGCGGCCGCGACCTTGGGGCCCAGCGCGGCGACAGCCGCCCCGGTCAACGTCGCCACGTCGATCAAGGCGTCCATTTTCTGCCGGACCGCGAAGCTCAGAGCGTCCGCCAGGACCAAGCGACCCTCGGCGTCGGTGTTGAGGACCTCGATCGTCTTGCCGTTCATGGCCTTGAGCACGTCGCCGGGCTTGACGGCATCGGGACCCGGCATGTTGTAGGAGAAGGCGCAGAATCCGTGGACTTCGATCTTGGGCTCGAGCCTCGGCAGGATCTTAAAGAGCGCGAGAACCGCCGCCGCGCCGGCCATGTCGCGCTTCATGGTTTCCATCCCGGCCGGGGGCTTGAGGCTCAAGCCCCCGGAGTCGAAGGTGATCCCCTTGCCCGCGATACCGATCTTTCTCTTGGCTCCCGGCCCGCGATAGGCCAGGTGAACGAAGGCCGCAGGCCGCGCGCTTCCTCGGGCGACGCCCAGGAGCGCTCCCATGCCGAGGCTCGCCATCTCGCGCGGCCCCAAAACCTCCACCGTCACCCCGTTTCCCTCAAGCGATTGGGCGAATTGGGCCAGGGCCTCGGGCGGCTTGTCCGAGGGGCCTCGATTGCCGAGATCTCTCGCAAGGGACACGGCCTCGCAGGAAAGGCGCGCCCTTTCGAGGATTTTTTCCGCTCGGCGGCGCTCGGCGGCGCCGCGGACGAGGAAATGGACGCCCTTAAGGCGGACCGGCTCCGGCTTCTTGTATTCGCTGAATTCATAGGAGGCGAGCATCATGCCCTCGGCCGCTTCTTGGACTCGGCCGGCCGGGTGGAAGGCCATCGCCTCAAACCGGCGCTTGGCCGCGTTGGCGAGAGCGCCGCAGGCGCGGCGAATGCCTTCGCTTGACGCTTGCGCCTTCTTGCCCGCGCCGACGAGAAGAATCCTGCGCTCCAAGCCCGCCGAGAAAACCGTCAGGGACAACGTCTCCTCGACCTTGCCCCGAAATCCCTCGGACTCGGCGCGCGCGGCGATCTCCCTTCGCAAGGCCGGAGCCAGGCCGTCTCCTCCCACGATGGCGCCCCCTTCGCAAGCCAGGAGGCCGACAGGCATGTCGGCAGGAAGCTCCTTGACGTCCAGGAACGATATCTCGATCACGGTGTGTTGCCTCCCCAAGCGCGCGTTGAACGATGCCCCGACGACTCCTTGAGGATGACCTTTACTCGCCGGTTGAGGGCCTCGATCTCCTCCTCTTCCCAGGCCGACTGGTACTCCTTGCAACGGCAGTAATCGACGACGCAGGGGCGGCCGTCCTTGAAGAGCTCGAAATCGGGATCGAAGATGCTTCCGAGAGATTGATCCTTATGGCAGAGTTGTCCGCATCGATAGACCCTGCCGTCTCCCTGCACCACGGCGTAGCGTTGCCCCGCGCCGCAGACCTTGCCGTTGATCGGGATGGGATCGAGGCCCACGGTCTCGGCGCTCACTTCGCAGCCGATCACGCTCTTGATCTGCGCCTTTTCCTCGGGCGTGTAGGCGTGGGGGTACCGGCCGCCTTGATGGCTCCCCCAGAAAATCGCCATGTTCATGTAGACGCCGCGCGCCTCGAAGCGCTTCTTGAACTCCGCCATCGGCCCCATCTGAGGGGGGTAGGCCAGATAGCAGACGTTCGCGACAAAGCCGGCGCGGCGCAAGAGCAGAACGTTTTCGATGAACGCCTCGAACTCTCCTTGCAGAGGGTGAAAAGTGCAGTCGAGCTCAACCCGGCGCGGATCGGCTTTCTTGACGAACTCCCGGAACGCCTCCGTCTGGGAGCAGTTCGAGGTGACCTGGATATCGTGGAGCTCGGACACCGCCGCCACGACGTCGGGGAACCCGGGATAGGTGAATGGCTCCCCCGCCGTGATGCGCAGCTGGCAGCGCCCGTATTTTTGGCGGATGCGCTCCCAAACCTCTCGCCATTCCTTCGGAGTCTTGTAGTTGCTGTTCTCAGCGAGCTTGGTCCAGCCCGTCGTCGTGTAAAAGCAGTAGGGACATCGGTAGTTGCACGAGTAATGCATGTCCCACGCGAACACCACCCGCCGCCGGGGCAGGCGCGAGTCCATGTTCAAAGGGGCGGAGCCGCTCATGGGGCCCTCAAGGCAGCCAAGCCCCGGCCTTCTCGGGAGCTTTCTCGTCCGGAATCACTTTCCACTCGTCGCAGGGGCAGAACTCGACGTCGCAAGGCGCCGGTTCCGGCATCAGCTCGAAGGACTCGTCGAAGAAGCTCCCGAAAATAGCTCGGTCGCCGATCTGGCCGCAGCGCGTGACGTTGCCGTCCGGAAGCAGAAGGGCCGAGCGGTGGCCGGCCCGGCAGAGCATCCCCTGATGGCGCTTATGCTCCATCCAGTCGTCTTTCATCCCGAGCAGGCGCTTCTGCTCCTCGTTGTAGCCGTCTGGATACTTGACGCCCCCGTGCTCGCCGACGAAGGGGATCACCTTGAGGCTGTGTCCTGCGGCGACGAAACGATCCAGCGTAGCCTTGAGGCGGTCGAGAAAGGGCGGGTAGGCGACAAAATTATTGCAACCCTTGAATCCGCGGGAACGGATGCGCTCAAGGCGCCCGATAAAAGGCTCTATCTCGTGGTACTGGGGATGAAAGCTCGCCGAAAGCGAGACCCTCCCCGCGTCGACCGTGTCCAGGAACTCCGCCAAGTGAAGCGATGTGTTCGTCGTGATGTTGATCGGCCAATGGATCCGGGAGAGCCTCCGGATCAGCTCGACGAAATTCGGGTAGGCGAAGGGCTCGCCGCCGTTGATCGTCACATAGGCTCGGCCGTATTTCTCGTGAAGACGTTCCCAATGGCTCATCCATTCGTCGGCCGTCTTGTAGACGTTGCGGCGCCCGTACTCCGCCCATTTCCCGTCGAAAAAGCAATAAGAGCAGCGGTAGTTGCAGCTCCAATGGATGTTCCAGGTGATCCGGATCGCAGGGTCGTTCACGGCTTCTTCAACGCCTCGTGGTATTCTTTGACGATCTGCTTTTCGTCCTTGTGGCGGTGGATCACATGGGCCCGCCAGTCGTTAACCCCAATGGGGTTGTGCCGCGGGCAGGTCGCAAGGCACCCTCCTCCCGTCTTGAGCGCCCGCCGGATCGACCGGTAGCTCGGGCCATTCCATATCTCCTGGAACGTCTTCTCGTTCAAGGTTTCCCTGAAGCCGCCGTAGACGTCGCAAGGCAGGACGCCGCCGTCCGGATTGAACATGATCTGATGCCAGGGTTCGATGCACGAGCCGGGTTTCGATGCCGGCTCGTCTTTGAGGCCGAAAGGATGCGGCAGGCTGACATCCATCTTGAGCTCGGCAGCCACCTTCCCGGCCTCCGCGATCACGCGGTTCGCCAAATCCTGCTTGAAATAGAGAGACAGGTATTTTTGCTGCGCCTCGTAGATATAGAAATATCCCGCGATCACGCGGTCGGCGCCCATGCCCTTGGCGAAGCGGATGAAATCGGGCAGGCTCTCCGCGTTGAGCGTCGTCATGACGAACATGAAATAGACCCGCGTCTTTCCCGGATCGCGCTTCTCCATCAAGGATCTGATGTTTCCCATCACGCGGTCGTAGGCCTTGTAGCGCATCATGGTCTCGAAGGTTTCCCGGTCCGCGGCATGGAGGGAGAGCTGCAGCGTATAGCGGCTCTCCCCTCCGACGATGAGATCGAGAAGCTCCGGCTTGAGGTGCGAGGCGTTCGTCGCGACGTACTTGTCGACATGCGGAAGCTGGCGGTTAAAGCGCTCGAGAATGCGGCGGGCCTTCGGCAGGCCCAGGAACTCCCCGGAACCGGTGAGGATAAGCTCCCTCGCCCGGCGCAAAACGGGCAGGACGCTGCCCCCGTATTTCCCGAAATAGTCGTCGATGTCGAAAATCGGATAGTCATAGCCTTTCGAGCAGAAGACGCAATCCGCGTTGCAGACGGCGTTGATCTGGAGAAAGACCACCTGCGGCGTGCTCGCAAGAATGACCCGCTTCTCGGCCCATTCCCTATTGTTGAGCGCGATATTCTCGTCCCGCAACGCCTCCAGATAGCGACGACGCTTGTCTTTAAAGGAGGCGGCGGTCGGGAGCCGGAGGTTGGGGCGATCTTTGTGCAAAGCCGCCAATTCCGCCATCGCCTCCGCGGTTGTCATTCGTCCCGATCCCCTACCGCGAGCAGACAGGCTCGGGCTTCCTGTCGTCCCCGCGCCGGCATTCCGAAGCGATCAACCTGAGGGCCATCTCGACGCGGCGCAGGAGCGTCCCCAGGTCGGATGATTCCACCCGCTCCTCGCGCCAGTAAAGGGCCTCTCGCCCTCCCTCAACGACGAGGCGCGCCCCATCTGTCAGAGGCGTCTTGAAAAGGGGCGCCGCGCCGGCGCCGCGCCGGCGCCCGCGATCCAAACGGCGACGCGCCGCCGACAACGATTTCAAAACCGGCAAGGCCCTCTCAAGACGCTCCCGGGTCGGACGATGATAAAGATCCAACTCCAGATAATCGAGAGCATTGCGAAGCGCGCTCAACGGCTTTTCCGCGAAATCGTTGAATTGCATCAAACTTTCCAGGTCGTTTTGCTCGAGGCTTCCATTGATGCCTTTGTAGGCATCGAGGCCCAGCGAAAGAACCAGATCACGAAAACGTTTATAGCGCGAGAGGCGCGCGGGATAGTTGTTCTGCCCATCCTCGGATTCCCAGAAAAGATTATGAAATTTTCCGGGCTTCATCGCGCGGACCCCGAACTCCTCCTGATGGGCGTGGAGGTAGGATTGTTCCTCAAGGCTCGTGAGCGTCGCGCTTCCGTAGACGCGGTGCAGGGAGCTTCGGTTGTCGCGGATGAAATCCAGAGTCATCTGGAAGTCTTCGTCGGTCTCCCCCGGAAAGCCGAACATGATGTTGATCGTCGTATTGATCCCGGCCGCCTTCGTATCGCGCAGGACGCGCGAGGCCGTCTGGTGAGTGTACGGCTTGTTCATGAGCTTGAGCACTCGCGGCGAGCCGCTTTCGATGCCGTAGATGATGTCGTGGCAGTTGGCAAGCCTCAAGTCCCTCAGAATCTCCGCCGTCATCTCCGGGCGGATGATCGCGTTGATTTTCCATCCGAAAAAGTTCTGCGGGGACTTCAGGATGAACTCTCCGGCAAGCTTCGCGAAGCGGTGGAGCTCGGCGGGAGCGCCGTTGGCGGTAATGTCGTGAAACTCGAAATGGCAACGGCCGGGGAAAAGTTTCTTGTGGTGCGTTATCTCCGCGAATATCCTCTCCCCGCTCATGTAGGAGTAGCCCTTCCAAAAGGCCCGCGCCGAGCAGAAGCGGCACTGCCACACGCAGCCGCGGCTCGCGGCGAAAGGCAGGCGCACCGGATCGGAATAAAGGTCCAAGGGCAAACCCGTGAAGTCGGCAAAGGGGACCTTGTCCAAGTCCTTGACGGCCGCCGGCGGCCCGCCGTTGACGGCCGCCCCGCCGCGCCTCATCCAGACGCCGGGCAGAAGCTCGATCTCACCCGTCAAGGCCATTCGGTCCAGGAGCCTCGGGAAAGCCTCATCCCCCGCGCCCTGGATAATCGCGTCCACGGATGGGTTGGCGAGAGTCGGCTCGATCGCGTCGCCAAAGAAAAAATATTGCCCTCCCATGAGGATCTTTCGGCGGGAATCGCCTTCCTTAATAAGACGCGCCAATTCCAGCGCCGCCAAGTGCGACCCGCTGTTGACCGAGAAGGCGATGAGCATGGCGTCGGTTCGCAGGATTTCCTCCACGATCCCGCCGATGATGGCTTCTCGATCCGAAAAAAATTTCCGAACGAAATCAGGGCGGTTCCAATAAAGGAACTGCTCCCACTGCCAAAGGCTCTCATAGGCCTTGTCGCCTTCCTTCCAGAGGCGGATATTGACGTCGAAGACCGAAACCTCGTGCCCCGCGGCCTTCGCGCAACCCGCCATCTGCGCGAGCCCCAAGGGCGCCTCGACCGTCCACCAGACGGGCGGCTGAACCAACGCGACTTTCACCGTGCGGCCTTCCCAATGGAGGTTGGGGGTTTGAGGTCGGGGGTTGGGGAAGCCGCTGGCGAAATCGCCTCCTCCTGGTCCGTCCGTCCCTCATCCTCCATCCCCGGCGCCGGCCGCGCCAGAACCACTCCCGGGTCGCTCCCGTAGGGAGAGTGGTTGGGAAATCTGAAATTAGCGGCGCCGATGGCCGCACACCGGCGGCACGCATGCTCCGCCTCGGGGATAACCCCGACTCGCCCCGTGACGAATTGCCTGACGTGGCGCCGGGAGGCGCGGTAGAGGCGGCCGTTCCACAACGATGAGAAGCCCTGCTTGAAAACATTCCCGAAATCGTCTCTTTCCTCCTCCACGCTGCAACAGGGTGAAACGGAGCCGTTCGGGTTCACCGCCATGCCGGCCCAGGGCCACTTGCAGATGGAGCGCCGTCCCCCCTCGGTCGAACGGTAAGGGACCGTGCCGACGCCGGATCGAGACCTCCACCAGAAAGAAAGAATCTCGCCCAGGCGGGCGAAAAACCACCCCGCATCCCTCGCCCGGACCGACATCGCCGCAAGCCGCCGCACATAAGTCCAGGACAACAGGGACGCCGCCCCGAAGCGCCGGGCATAAAAAGGCCGCAAGGAAGCGGTTTTCTTCGCATGGGAGATCAATCGGGCGCGACGCCTCTCATCCTCCCCCGGCATCGCGGGCGGAAGGGGATAGAGTTGGTATCCGGGATTGAGCGCCATCCATTCCCACAAATAGCCCGGCTCGTTGGGAATGGATGGCGCGACGTAGCTGATCTGATCGACACCCAACTCGCGGGCGACTCGCGCCGCGCGGCTTCGCTCGTGTTCATTGTGCCTGAAGACGAGGAACTGCCATACAATCCAGGGGCTCGTCCGACCTAACGTCCGACGCCGCCGGATCAGGGTCCTGACGTTGGCGAGCACACGCTCAAAATCCCCGCCCGCGCGGTAGCGTCCGTAGGTTTCGGCCGAAGCTCCGTCGATCGACAGGCTCAGGACGTCCAGGCCGGACTGTATCAGCCTGTCGATCATCTCCTCGGAGACGTCGTTGAAATTCGCGTCGAGGCGGACCTCGATGCCGTGGCGCTTGGCCGCCGCGATCATCTCGGGAAGGCTTTTGTTGAGGAGGGATTCCCCCCAATTCATCATGTCGACGTGGATCACGTAGGGGCCCAAGCGGTCGATAAGCCCTTTAAAATGCTCCAGGTCCATCATCGACTTGCCGCGCACGCCCCGGTCGGCCCCCGTCGGGCAAAAGGGGCAGTGGAGTTGGCAGAAATTGTTGGGGTCGATGGTGAGCCAGTAGGGCCTCCCTCCCCACAATCGGACCGCTCCGCGCGCCATCAGAAACTCAACCCACAAATAGTTGATGAGCTTCCGATAGCGGCGCGCCTCCCAGAGCCGCTCGACGACTCGCGGCTCGGCGTAGGGGCACGCCATGCGGAGAAAATCAGGCATCGATCCTGGCTCCGTCGAGACGGATGAAGCGGCGGGCGCCTTCGGCGAAATCGGCTCCGGACAAGAAGCCCCAGGAGCGATGCTTGGCGATGAGGGAATAATCCGAAAGCCCCTGAAGGCGCAAGCCCATGGCCTGGATCAAGGACCAGTCCTCGCAGGCCAGTCCGCCGCGCGAGCCTTGGATCAGCGTCCCCTTGAGCCGCGCGACGGCTCCATCCGTGGTCAAGACGCCGGCATCCGTGGAGGCGATGCTGCCTCCTGAAATCTCGATCTCGGAAAGGCCCCTCGCAAGCGCCCCCCAACGCGCTCCCGAGAGGTGGCATTGCCGCAGGCTCGCCCGGCTGCGGTCGAACGTCTGGATGAGGGCCTCCGCGCCGCCGTTGATCACGGCGCCGTTGAACCGTCCTTCAGACCGCTCCATGAAAACCAGGCCGCCCCAGGGCTCCCGCTGCGCGGCGAAGACGATCGGAGAGCCCTCCTTGCCCTGGGCGTCGAGCCTCCCCAAAA
Organism: bacterium; assembly: GCA_021790955.1. Classification (GTDB taxonomy): domain Bacteria; phylum Elusimicrobiota; class Elusimicrobia; order UBA1565; family UBA9628; genus JAJZAK01. Next base: position 12,703 of record JAJYFI010000006.1, read on the forward strand.
TCACGAGGTCGCAGAGCTCGCGTTGCGAAGCCTCGATGGGATAGCCCTCCTTGGCGCTGCGAAAGACCGCGCAGCTCCAGCGAGGGCGGGCGGCGAAGGAGATCACGGTCCCGGGGCGGATCTCAAGCCGGGCGCCTGGCGCGACGACGACGTCGCCGGCGACCCGAACGCGGCCCTCCCACACGGCGCCCCCTTCGATGAGACCGCTCCACTCGATCACGCCGCCGCCTCCTCCTTGCGCAGGATCTTCTCCGCTTGGGCGCGGGCGTCACGGTCGCCGAACGGCAGGCCTCTGCGGCCGATCTCCTCTAAAACGATCCTCTGGGCGGAAGGACGGTTCGTGACGTGACAGAAGACGCTGTCCACATTGAAGCCCGCCCACCGCACGCAGGAGCGGCACCAGGGATGCGGCTCTCCCGAGGCCATGGCCGAGCGCAAATCCTGGTAAAACGGCCCGTTCCAAACGGCGCCCATGTCGTCACCCTTGGCAAGATTCCCCACGTGTTCGCCCCAAAAGCAACAGGGGAGAACGGAGCCCTGGAGCTCCACGTAAACGTGCTGCCACGGGTCATAGCAAACCGTCGGAACGACTGGAGCCTTGCCGCCAAAAAGCGGCGGCAGGCCGACATGGAACGGCCGATCGCTATCCGAAGCCTTCAGACGCCTCACGAGAGTCGCCGCCTCCGTCACGGCCCGATTGCTCCGTTGCTGATCAAAGAAGCACGACATGTCGATGTGATCCGGCGTGAACATCGTCACGTATTGCGCCCGGACGCTCTGGACCCGCAAATCCCATGCCAGGCACAGAAAGGCCGGGAGATCGTCGACGTTCTTTCTCGTGAGGATGTTGACAAGCTCGATGTGAAGGGACCGTCCTCGGCCGAGACGATCGCGCGCGTCCGCGAGACCCCTGATGTTGGCGATCACCTCTCCGAACTGCCCCCTCAATTGCGTCAGGTCTTCGTGAAGTTCGGAGTTCGAGGCATGAAGCGAGACCTGGATGACGTAGCGCCCCTTGAGAATGCGTTCGACGACCCCGGGCCTCAACGGCGTGCCGTTGGTCGTGAATATCTTCTCCGTCTCCGGGAGCGTCTCGTTGAGGTAATCCAGGAACTCCTCGATCCCCGGCACCCACAGGATCTCGCCGAAGCCGGTGAAGGTCACTTTCTCGGCGCCCCGGATGAAATGGCCCATGCGCGCCTCGAAGAAGTTCCGATAAATATCCATGTTGAAGCGGGCGTAGCTTCCCTCGAGGCAGAAGACGCACTTGGCGTTGCAGGCGTTATGGACGCCCAGGGTGACGAGCTTCGGCGTGGAGAAGAGCTTCGATCGTCCCTCGGCGAACTCCTTTTCATTGAGCGCGATATTCATCCGCCGCAACGCCGCGGAAGCGCGATCGCCCCCCGTCTTGGCCGGCAACGCGGCCATTTCCCGCCGGATTTCCTCGTCAAGGGAATCCGGGATATCCCCCAGCGCCATGGAGCGCGCGGATTCATAATAGCTCCGCGCCTTCTCCCCCCGGCCCAGGGCCGCGTAGGCGCGGGCGATCTCGGCCAGAACGGCCTTGTTCCTCGACTCCTTGCGCAAGGACCGGCGGAAACAGCGCAGCGCCCGCGCGAAATCCTTCTTGTAGGCGTGATAGGAGCCCAGCAAAAACCACTTGTCGGGTTTGCTCGACAACACGCCGGAGGTTTCCGGAATTTTGAGAAGAAGGGCCAGCCGGCAAAATTCCTCGTAGCGGCGGAATCGCTCGGGGTAGCTGTTCTCCCCGCCGTTGGACTCCCAATAGAGATGGTGATTCTCACCGGTGATTCCATAGCGGTCCGGATGAGCGTGAAAAACCGTCCCCTTGTCGAGGACGCAGAAGGATTGGCTGGCGAGCACCGTATCGATGTAGGGCCGGATGCGCGTCAAGAACTTCAAGGTCTCGCCGAACTCCTCCCTTGTCTCGGTCGGCATGCCGAACATGATGTTGATCTGGGCCTTGATCCCGGCCCGCGCCGTCGCCCTGAGGGTCGCCTCGGCGTTGGCGTTCGAGAAGTTCTTGTTGATTCGTCGGCGAAGAGCCTCGGAGCCGCTCTCGATGCCGTAGCCCAGCCACACGCATCCCGCTCGGGCCATTTTGGAGAGCATCGCCGCATCCATGCGCGGGCTCACGATGGCCTGGCCTTCCCAGGTGATCTTGACGCCGCTTTCGATCACGAGGTCGCAGAAACGATCGAGCTCCTTGGGGTTCCCGTTGAGCAGCGAGCCGATGAAATAGAAATGGCTGACGCCGGGATAAAGGCTCATCTGGCGGACGACTTCGTCGAAAACGCGGCGGCCCGACATGTGCCGGTAGCGACGCCAATACTGCCATTCGCCGCAGAAATCGCAGCTTCTCACGCAGCCGCGGCTATCGAAGATTTCCAGGCGCCTGGGATTGGCGTAGCGGCCATCGAGGATGTCGTCTTTGAAGTCGGAATAGTCAGGAAAGGGAAGGGAGTCGAGGTCCGTGATCAGCCCGGCATCGCCCAAGTCGACCGGATGCCCCTTTTCCCGGACGATGAGACCGGGCAGCGGCCGCAGCGGCTCCCCGCGAGCCAAGGCGTCCAGGACGGAGACGAGAATGCCCTCCCCCTCCCCGACGCAGACGCCGTCGACGCGGGAGTCGTGCGAGAACTCCTTGGCGCATTGCGAGCGGGAAGCCTGGGGGCCGCCGAATAGGATCACGACGCCAGGATCCGCACGCTTGATCCGCTCCGCGATCGCGAGGCTCACGAGGAAGGACGTCGTATGCGTCGTGAACCCGACGACCCTGGCCCCGCTGCCGAGAATCTGCCTGACGAACCGGTCCACGACGGCCTGGTTGTCCGCTATCAGCGCCGATACTTGGCCACGGTTCTCCCAGAACGAATAATAGTCCTTATCCTCCCACATCTTCCGGTAGTCCGGCGACGCGTGGTAGAACGCGTTGTTGAGGTCGAACACGGCGGCCTCGTGACCGTTCCTTCGGACGCAGGCGGAGAGGCAGGCCAGGGAATAGGGGGGGCACTCCCGTCCCCATCCGGGGCATTGCGCCAAAGCGACTTTCATTCCGCCCCCGACCCCTGCCCCCCGACCCCTAAACCCTGAGCGACGACGCGATCCAGGATCGGGTTGGCGATGCAGTTGAGCCAGCAGTCGCAGCGGCAGGACTCGACGTAGCGCCGCTCCTCCTCGGCCTTCGCCGAAGCCCAGACGAGGTCGAACTTCTCTCGCAGGGCGTTCCCGACCGTGCGATGCTTGTTGACGGGGCAAAAGAAGAGATTCCCTTCGGGGTCGAACATCGCGTAGCGCGACCCCGCCATGCAGTCTTTGAAAAACCGCTCCGGCCGCCGCGCATACTTTCGAAGGTAACGCCAGTAAAGAAGCCGCGTCCACAGCCAGAGGGCCTGGCGCTCTTGGCCGGAGACGATCCTATCGAGCGCCTTTTCTCGGACCGCGAGATCGGCCAGGATGCTGTCGATCTGCCGCTCGACCTCGTCCAATTCCTCGGGCTTCCACTCATAGGTCTCCGGAGCCTTGAGCCCCTGATGATTGACCACCATCTGGGCCCCGAACCAGAGCCCCTCGCGGGCCACGAATTGGTAGGTCGGCCAAAGCTCGCGATAGTTGCGCGGGGTGATCGTGAAGCTGAAGCTGAACGAGACTTCCGGGAATTCCCGGCGCACGAGGGCGGTCGTCTTGACGAGGCCCTCGAAGGCGCCTTGCTGGCCCCGGACCTCGTCGTGGGCGGCTCCCACGCCGTCAAGCGACGACCCCAGCCACAGCCGCCCCAGAAGGCCGCGCGAGCGCCATTCGGAAAGCCTGCGCCGGACGAGCTCCGCATTCCAAAAATTCGTGAGCACGCCGACGGAGGCCGCGGGATAGCGCCCCGCGAGAAATTCGACGATATCCCCGATATCCGAGCGCATCATGGGCTCCCCGCCGGTGAGGACGACGATTTTGACGTCCTTGAGACGCTCAGCGCCGTCGACGAGCCGTTGGATCGCCCCCAAATCCATCTCGCGCTTGACCGAGGCGGGATCGCGGAAGGGCTGCTCCCAATGGTGGCACATGAGGCAGCGCAGGTTGCACCGGTGCGTCAGCTCCAAGTGCAGCTCTTCGATCGGCCCCCCGCGCCCGGTCTCGCGCTTTCCAAGCCTCTCGAGCCCGGACCGAACCCAGCCATCGAGGGCCTTGAGGACCAGCGCGTCCTGCGCACGCGGGGCCCGAGCGGGCGCTTCGATTTCAGCCAATTCTCAGGACCTCGCGGAGTTCTCCCTGGGAAACGATGCTCAAGGCCGAATCCAAAGACCATTTCCCGCAGATCGTCCGGATATCTTGGAGCCGGGCTTGGCGCTGCTTGCCTTGAGTCAAAGCCCCCGGCGCTCGGCCTGTGCCGGGAATTTCTCCTGCGGAAGAGACGCAGTATCCCATCTGGCGAAGGCGCAGACAAAAATCCGCGATCGCGGCGTCAAGGGTCTGGAAGCGCCCGTCAAGAAATCCCGCGCGCAAGAGCATGCTTCGCCGGGTGAGCCAGGCCATCGGGAACACGCTTTTGCCGTTTTCACGATGTATGATGTAATCGCGAACCCGCAGCGGAGGCAGCCCCCGATTGGCTTTTCTTCCGGGCACGGCCCCGATGATGCCCAACAGCCGGTTCTTTTCCAGGTAAGCCATCATGCGCTCGGCGCCCTCGCTCGATACCACGCTGCCGTTGAGAAAGAGGATCCGCCTGAACCGCGCCTTCGCCAGATGGGAGTTGGCGAGAGCGACGAAATACGGGTCGGCGCCGGCCCCGTCTCCCCCCGCGGCGATGACCTCGCCGGCGACGCCCAGGTCCTTGACGAGCTTTTGCGCGGGCCCGATCAAATGCCGCTGGGCAACCACGACGCTTAATCCCTCCGGCCCCGCCTCCCACGAAGCCGGACGAAGAGCGTCCGCCTCCCTGAACCGTTCGTCGAGGAATCGCGCCGCGTCCTCGCCCCTTTCCGCGAAGCAAAGCCGGTGGTCCGTTTTTTGTCCGCTCCCTCCGTTCCAGCCTCCCGGATGGATTAGGAAATGAGAGAAATGCCGGACGCTGTGGATGTCGACGGAATGGGGAAGCCCCACGAAAGGAATGCTCGCGCGGAAGGCGAAGGGCGCGAATTGCATCGCGTGATGGTACAGCTCGGGCCGAGCCGCCTCGCCCACGAAGACGAACAAGCCGCTCGGGGAATCAGACATCCGCTCCATCAGAACCCCTTTGAAATCGTCCCAAGCGCGCTCGGCAAAGCGAAGGCCGTCCCTTATTTCGCCGACGATGAAGCCCGGACAGGGAACGACGGCGACCTCCCCGCGCAAACGGCCCGTCTCCTTGATGAAATCCGAGACCCAATTCCGTTCGGCGACGGGGAGATCGAACCAACGAGCCGGCAGGATGACGGTAAAGCCCGTCTTATCGGAAATCTTTTTCTTTTTTACGCGCATGAGCCTCGATGACCTCCGCATAAACGTCGTCGAGCCGCAGGGACAGCCGGTCCCATCCGTAGCGGCTTTGGGCGACCGCGCGGCCGGCCGCGCCAAGACGCCGGCGGGCTTCCCGCGATTCAAGGAGCCCGCAGACGGCCGCCGCGAAATCCTCCGGCTTGTCGGCGACCAGCAAATCGCGTCCCGGCACGGCCGAGATTCCCTCCGCCGCCCGGGAACTCGCCACCACGGGAACCCCCATGGCGAAGGCCTCGAGGATTTTTCCCTTGATGCCCTGGCCGATCCGGACCGGGGCCACGAAAACCTTGGCTCCCTGGAGATAGGGCTTGACGTCCTCCACCAAGCCTGTCACGAAAATCTTCGGGTATTTGCCCGGAAGCTCCTGAACGGGCCTCGTGGGGACCGAGCCCACGACGTTAAAGACGACCCCCGGGAAGCGGCGCCTGACCAGGGGCAGTATCTCCCGACAGAAATAGACGACGGCGTCCTCGTTCGGATAGTGGGCGT
>JAJYFI010000135.1 GCA_021790955.1 bacterium
GGCGGGTGCTCGGCGAAGGCCAGCCCAAGTATCTGAATACCCGGGATACGGCGCTCTTCCACAAGGGGGAAACCCTCTTCGGCTTCCACCGCGCCAAGGCCGGCGCGGGCCGCCTCGATCTTGCCGGCATGCTCCTGCTCGGCACCCTTGCCTAAGTTCTACTTTTCTTGCTTCTTGGGAATGATGCTGCGGCTTGGAAAACGGGGCTAGGGGTAGTGGTACGGGACCTGGACGATGTCCCGCTAGCCGATTATGCGGGATATAAGAAAAAACTCTACCAGGGATTGGTCATTCATACGACGAGAGGCTGCGTCCGCCGATGCGTATTTTGCTCTGATTGGCGCGGTATGAATTTCCGACGCATGAGCCCGCGGCGCGTCTTTGACGAAATGCGGCATCAGTCTGCGCTCAATCCGGAAATAAAAAAATACATGTTCGGCGACTCGTTATTAAACAGCTCCATCAAGGATTTGTCCGCGCTATGCGAGCATTTGATCGGAGCCGAACTGGGCGTGTCGTGGGGTGGGTATGCGATTGTGCGTCCCGAGATGGGCGGAGGGCTCCTTGAAAGGATGCGGCGCGCCGGGTGTTCGGCTCTTATATATGGTATCGAGACAGGATCTGCCAAAATTTCGAGTGATATGAATAAGAATGTTCTTCCCGAAACTAACGCGCTCGTGCTGCGCGAGACAAGCAGAGCAGGCCTCGCGGCGTCGACTGGCTGGATGGTGGGATTTCCTACCGAAACACAGAAAGAATTCAGGGAATCGCTCGATTTTCTTGAGGCGAATCATTCGTTTCTGGCGTATCTAGGCATCTCGCTGGTTTCCATTCACGAAATGAGTTCGGAAAACATGTTATGCAAATATAATATCGAGAACACTCATCGTTTTTACTGGAAAACCAGGGACGGAAGCAACACATTCCCCATCCGTGTCGCCCGCGCAAAAGAGACGGCTTACCGGTGTCTCGATCTGGGGATACCATTCGGTTTGGAAGGAAAGGCTTTCATACGTTCCTCAAAGGAGGTTGACGCATACTTTGAATTGTGGCTTGAGGATTGGGCGCAGTGGGAGAAAGGTGGATCCGGAAGGAATTGATCCGTGCCTGAAAAGATCGGCCTGATCGCCGGCTCGGGGCGCTTTCCGATCCTGGTCGCGCGGAAAGCCAAGCGCCTGGGTGTCGAGATCGTGGCGCTCGGCATCAAGGGAGTCACCGACGGCGCCTTGGAGGCGATCGCGGGGCCGGTGCGCTACTTCAGGCTGGGGGAGATCGCCAAGCCCATCGAATTTCTCAAGGATTCCGGCGCGCGGAAGGCCGTGATGGCCGGCAAGGTCGAGCATGCCTCGCTTTTCGGGGGGGTACTCCCCGATTGGAGGGCGGTGAAGCTCCTGGCCTCGCTTCCCGACCGCAGGACCGACACGATCCTGAGAGCCGTGGCGGAGGAGTTCGCCAAGGAGGGAATCGAACTGCTCTCCTCGGCGGGCTGGCTCGGGCATCTGCTGGCCACGGAGGGAATCCTAAGTCGGCGCAAGCCCTCCTCGCAGGAGGAGCGGGACCTCCAACTGGGCTGGCGGGCGGCGAAGGCGATCTCCGGCCTCGACATCGGCCAGACGGTCGTCGTCCAGGAGGGCGCCGTGGTCGCGGTCGAGGCCGTCGAGGGGACCGACGCGGCGATTCGCCGGGCGGCGAAGATCGTCAGGGACCGCGGCGGGGAGGCCCGGCTCCGCGTCGCCAAGGTCGCCAAGCCCCGCCAGGATTTCCGCTTCGATCTGCCGGTCGTGGGCCTCGACTCGCTCAAGGTTTTCTCGGAATGCGGCGTGGCCGCGCTTGCCGTCGAGGCGGGCGCGACTCTTCTCTTCGACCGGGAGGAGTTCCTCAAGGAGGCCGACCGCCTCAAGATCGCCATCCGGAGCATGAAGGAGGGAGATTCGCGCCATGGCTTCTAAAATCAAGGTGGGCGTGATCGGCGTGGGCAGCATGGGGCGCCATCATACGAGGGTCCTAAGCCAACTCCCCGAGGCGGAGCTGGTCGGCGTCTCCGATCTCAAGTACTGGCGGGCCAAGGCCGCCTCCTGGCGCTACGGGGGCAAGGCTTTCCGCGATTACCGCGATCTCCTCGCCGCCGTCCAAGCGGTCGTGATCGCGGTCCCGACCGCCGGCCATTTCCCGATCGGGAGGGAGGCCTTGGAGCGCGGCGTCCATTGCCTCATCGAAAAGCCCCTCGCCCGCGGCGTGGAGGAGGCCCGGGAGCTCCTCAGGATTTCCGAGGAGAAGGGCCTCGTGCTGCAGGTCGGGCACATCGAGCGCTTCAACCCCGCGGTGCTCGCCGCGACCGCCCACATCCGCCAGCCGAAATTCATCACGGTCGAGCGCCTGGGGCCCTACGATCCCCGCATGGCCAACATCGGGGTCGTGATGGACCTCATGATCCACGACCTCGACATCCTGCTGACCCTGGTCGCACGCCCGGTCCTGTCGCTGGAGGCCCTGGGGGCGAAGCTTCTCTCCGAGCATGAGGATATCGCGAACGTGCGGCTGCGCTTCGAGGGGGGCGCCGTCGCCGACGTGACCGCGAGCCGGGTCTCCCTCCAGAAATCGCGCAAGATGCGCATCTTCCAGGAGGACAGCTACCTCTCGCTCGACTACCTCAACACCTCGCTCAAGATCTACCGGAAGAAATCCCCCATCGTGAAGAGCCTCTCCGACATCGAGTCCGTGCGGCCCGACTTCCCGAAGACGGAGCCTCTCAAAAACGAGCATCTCCATTGGCTCGACTGCATCCGCAACGAGAAAAAGCCGTGGGCGAGCGCCGAGCACGGGATGGAGGCGCTCAAGCTCGCGGTCAAGGTCCTCGAGGAGATCCGTCGTTATGACGTGGCCCATCCATCAGCCGTCGCATGACGTTCCTGATCGTCGCCGGAGATCCTTCCGGGGACATGCGCGCCGCGGAGCTGGCGGGCGCCCTTAAGAAGAAGAGCCCCGGCCTTCGAATCGCCGCCGTGGGGGGCGGGCGTTTAAGGGAAGTCGCGGACGAATTTATCGAGGACCTCGCCGGCCGGGGGATCGTCGGGTTTTGGGAGCCTTTGAGGCATCTGCGGTTCCTCCGGGGGCTGCTGCGAAGGATCGACGGCCGCCTTGCCTCCTCCGTCGACGGCCTGATCGTGGTCGATTACTACGGATTCAACCGCCGGGTGCTCGAGATCGCCCGCCGTCGCGGGATTCCCTCCTATTACTACGTGTGCCCCCAGGTCTGGGCGAGCCGCCCCGGCCGCGTCGCCGTCTTAAAACGCCTCGTGCGAAAAGCCCTGGTGCTTTTCCCTTTCGAGGAGGAGCTCTACCGCAAAGCCGGCCTTCCCGCGACGTTCGTGGGGCATCCCCTGGCCGAGTCGCTGCCCGCCCCTCGCCTTGCCCGCGACGGCGGCCCTCCCAGGGTCGGGATGCTGCCCGGGAGCCGCGGCTCGGAGCTCTCGCGCCATCTTCCCCTTTTCCTTGAGGCCTTCAAGCTTTTGCGCGAGGATTTCCCCGACGCCGAGGGGGTGGTCGTCGCCTCCGGGCATTTGCCGGCCGAAAGCTTCGAGGCGGCACGCGCCGTCGAGGGCGTTCGCGTTGAATCCGATCCCGACTACGCTCTTCGAAGCGGCCTCGACGTGGCCATCACGGCCTCCGGCACGGCGACTCTCGAGAACGCGCTTTTGGGCGTCCCGATGGTGGTCGTCTACCGGATGTCCTGGCCGACCTATTGGGCGGCGCGGGCGCTCATCCGAGTTCCCTACATCGCGATGGCGAACATCCTGGCGGGGCGCCGCCTCGTCCCGGAGCTCATCCAGGCGGACGCGACGCCGGAGAAGATCGCGGACGCCGCCGCGGCGTTCTTGGGAGACCCTGCCGCGGCTTCCCGCCTTCGCCGGGAACTCTCGTCGCTGCGCGCCCTCTTGAGCCGTCCGGGAGCCGCGTCTCGCGCCGCGGACGAAATTTTGGGAGACTATCGGTAAGATGACGACCTTGTGGGCTCTCGCCTGGGCCTCGGCCGCCGCGGCCTACGCCGGGGGATCGTATCTCCTCAGGGGCCGCGAATTGGGCCGGGAGCGCATGGAGAACATCGCGCTCCTGCGCGCGGGCATCCTCATCGCCGTCTCCTTCACCGAGGTGTTCCCCGAGGCGTGGCGATCGGGGCCCATGCTTGCGGGTTGGGGCGCGCTCGCGGCGTTCATCCTTCTTTTCGCGGCGAGCCGGCTGACGCTGTGGGACGTCTGCCCCGAGTATCTCGATCATTGCGCCGCCCATCATGTGGGCCCCGTCATGTTCGCGGCGTTGACCGCCCATTCCCTCATCGACGGGATCAATCTCGCCGCGGCCTTCGCGGCGGGAGCGGGGGCCGGGCTCGCGGTGGGCGCGGCGCTCATCCTGCACAAGTTCGCGGACGGCTTCGCCCTCGCGAGCATCCTCATCTCAAGCGCGTGGGAGCGCGGGCGGCGCTTGGCGCTGCTCCTCATGGCCTTGGGAACGCCTTTGGGATGTTGGGCGGGACGCCAGGGCCTCCTGCGGGGCGGGTCGGCCGAGGCGATCTTGCTCGGGTTCGCCGCGGGATCCTTCGTCTACCTCGGGGCGAGCGACCTGATCCCCTACGTCCACCGGCGCGAACCACGCTCGGGCCTCGTCTATTTCGGGATCGGCCTCGGGGTGATGCTGGCCTTCGGGGCGCTTCGCTGAGAAGCCGATCATGAGCAAGGAGGAGCTTCTCAAGGACTTCGCGGCCTACGCGCCGCACGCGGATTCGGCCTTCCTCGCGAAGGCCTACGACTTCGCGGTTCAGGCCCACCTCCATCAATCCCGCGCCTCGGGGGAGCATTACTTCGGCCACTGCGAGGCGGTGGCGCTGATGCTGCTGGAGTGGAAGATGGACCTGCCGACGATCGCGGCCGGGCTCCTCCATGACGTCCTTGAGGATACGCCCGTGACGGCCGAGGAGCTCTCGGCCGATTTCGGCCCCGAGGTGACGCGCCTCGTCCAAGGGGTCACCAAGATCGCGACCCTCAAGTTCCCCTCCCGCGTCGAGGCCCAGGCGGAGAACTGGAGACGGATGCTCTTGGCGACCGCCGAGGACATCCGCGTCATCCTCATCAAGCTCGCCGACCGCCTCCACAACATGCGCACGATCAACTTTCTCGACTATGAGCGGCAGC
>JAJYFI010000136.1 GCA_021790955.1 bacterium
CCTCAACTGCGGCGCGATCACGCTTGACGAGGCGCTCGCCACGGGGCTTTCCAAGGAGGAGTTCGCGTCGCGCTCCTTCCTCAAAATCCTGGAGAATCGGCGCAAGCTCGGCGGCTAGCCGGTCAGGCGGGAGCCTTCTCGCCGAGAGCGGCGAGCATCTGGGAAACGTCGGCGAATTTCCGCCGCGCCTTGCCCCGGGCCTTGCCCCGCGCCAGCTCGAGGACGTCCAGGCGTTTCCAGTCCTGAAAGCTGACGTGGCGCACGCCGCGCTTTTTAAGCAGGGCGGGGACCGATTCGGAATCGGGCGCGGAGGCGGGGCAGAAGCGCCCGGCGGCCGCGTCCTCCGCCATCATCCTCACGGTCTCGATCGAGTCCGCGCGGTTCGTGCCGATCAGCCCCGTCGGGCCGCGCTTGGCCCAGCCGACGACGTATTCGCCGGGCCGCGGCCTTCCGCCCGGCGCGTCGAGAACCCGGCCCGCGGCGTTCGGGATATGCCCCGACCTCTCGTCGAAGGGGACGCCGGGAATGGGAACGCCGCGATAGCCGACCGAGCGCAGGACGAGGCCCGCGGGCAACGTCTCGAAGACGCCCGTCCCTTCGCTTTTCACGCGCCCATCCTTGCCGAGGGCCAGGCGGTTCTTCTCGACTTTGACGGCCTTGACGCGGCCGCCCTCTCCCAAAATCTCGACGGGCGACACGCAGAAGCGCAGCCGGATCTTCCGGGGCCTCGTCCCCTCTCCCGCCTTCGCCCGCTCCTTGAGGTAGTCGACGTTCTTCTTGTTCTTCGGGTCCTGATAATCCTTCCGCGAGGCTTCGTCCACGATCAATTCCCCCGCGTCCACGACGAGGTCGGCGCTTTCGAGGGAACCGATCTCCTGGATTTCGGCCGGAGAGAAGGCCGCCTGCGCGGGGCCGCGCCGCCCCAACAGGCAGATGGTCCGGACGCGGCTTTGCCGGAGCGCCTCCAGGGCCTCCTCCGCGATATCCGTGGGCTCGAGGTGCCCGGCGTCCTCCGCCAGGAGGCGCGCGACGTCCATGGCGACGTTCCCCACGCCGACGACCACGGCGCTCTCGACCGAGAGGTCGAAGCGCTCGCCTTGAAAATCCGGATGGGCGTTGTACCAGCCGACGAAGGCGGTCGCGGAATGGCTTCCCTTCAAATCCTCCCCCGGTATCCCGAGGCGCCGGTCGGACTCGTTGCCGACCGCGTAGACGACCTGGTCGTAACGGCTTTTCAACTCCTCGGCCTGGATGTCCTTTCCGGCTTGAACGTTGCCGAAGAAGCGGAAGGAGGGCGAGGAGGCGATCTTCTCGTAGACCGCGACGACGCTCTTGATCTTCTGATGATCCGGAGCGACGCCGCCGCGGACCAAGCCGTAAGGGGTGGGAAGGCGGTCGAACATGTCGACCGCGACGGGCGGGGAGGACTGCTTTAGAAGAGCCTCGGCGGCGTAAAAGCCCGAGGGCCCGGATCCGACGATGGCGACGCGGAGCGGTCGTCCCAAAGCGTGCCTCCCCTTTTCAGGGAGGCGGCTAGGGCAAATCCTCGCGGCCGACGGTCTTTTTCTTGCCGTCCGCCTTCGCCTTCTCGACGGACTGGCCGACGATGGCGCTGATGCGCTCGGAAAGGCCTTCGATGAAATCGCCCCCGGTCCTAAAACCGGCGTCCTTGATGATTTTCTTCACCTTGCTGACGACGACCAGAGTTTCCGCCATGCTCCCTCCTTTTTTCTATCACGGCGCCAGGCTTAAGCCTGGCGCCCATATTCTGGGACCGAAGTTCAGCGTGAATCCTAACGAATTGGCGCCGCGGCGTCAAATCTGAGCTATCTGGCGCCGGGAGGACTCGAACCTCCGACATGACGCTTATGAAACGTCCGCTCTGCCCCTGAGCTACGGCGCCGAAAGCCAAATCGGTTCATTATAGCTTACCTCCGAGCTTCCGGAGCCCCCGATTTTTGATATAGTAGCGCATCTTCATTAAGCTGGGGGAACGGCCATGGGCGACGATAAAAAGAAGATTCGAGTGGTCCTCGCGGACGACCAGACGCTGTTTCGCGAGGGCATCAAGGATTTGATCGAAAACGACCGGGCGCTCGAGGTCGTGGGCGAGGCGGCGGACGGCCCCGAGGCGCTCCGGCTCGTCAAGAAGCTCAAGCCCGACGTCGTCCTCATGGACATCAAGCTCCCCCACATGGACGGGATTCAGACGACGCGCAAAATCCACGAAGAGTGCCCCGAGACGAATGTCCTGGTCCTCTCCTCCTACGAGGACGAGGCTCACGTCATGGAGGCCCTCCAAGCGGGCGCCAACGGCTATCTCTCGAAGATGCTCCCGGCCTCCGAGCTCGTCAACGCCTTGAAGGCCTTCGCCAATCAGGGCGTCATGATCCCCCAGCCGATCATGAACCGCCTGCTCACGGGCATCCGCCAGAAGATGGGCGAGGAGCCCCCTCCGGCCTTCGCCTCCCTCACCAAGACCGAGATGAAGATCCTGTCCCTTTTGGGCCAAGGGAAATCGAACAAGGAAATCGCCGACTCCGTCCCTTGCAGCATCAAGACGGTCAAGAATCACTTAAACAGCGTCTTCCAGAAGCTGGGGGCCGAGAACCGCACCGAGGCGGTCGTCAAGGGAATCGAGCGGGGCCTCATCTCGGCCCGGCAGGATTAGTTAGTTTTCGATCCCGGCGCGTATTCGGAAGAGGGCCTCGCGCGCGGCGAGCCTGACGCGGCTTCGCGCCGCGCTCCTTGAAAGGCGCTCGAGGCCGGGGATCGCGCCCTTGTCCTCGATGTCGCCCAAGGCGCCGATCGCCGAAAGGACGATCCTCTCGTCCCCGTCGTCCAAAAGCCCGCGCAGAAAGGGCGCCACGCCGCCGTCCATGGAGGCGAAGCCCGCCAGCGCCCGGATCGCCTGGGATCGCGCGCCGTAGCCGTTCGGCGCCATCGCGGCCTTTCTGAGGATGGCGGCATCGGCCGGGTTCTTGGCGGCGGCAAGGCCCGCCAGGGCGCCGGCGCTGACGGTGTCCCGCCAGCTCCTTTGGCGCAGCGCGCGCATGAGAATGGGCCGCGCCTCCCGCGGCGCCAGGGCTCCGAGCGTCCGGCAGGCCTCGGCGGCGACATGGATGCTGGGGTCGAGACGCGCCAACCGGGCGAGCTTGGCCGCCGCCCGGCGGTCCGAAAACCGGGCCATGGAGGCCGCCGCTTGACGGCGCAGCTTGGGGTTCGCCGCCGACAGAAGCTCCTCGATCTCGCGGCGGGCTTCCTCGGTCGGGATCAAAGCGAGGGCCCTCGCCATCTCGCAGGCGGCCCCCCAGAAGCGCTCCCTTCGGGCCGCCCCGGCAAGAAGCCGCTCGGTTCCCGCCTGACGGGCCTGCGCCAGCTCGAAGGCGGCTTCGATGCGTCCGACGGCGCTGCGCGAGTGGACGAGCTGGCGCCTCCACATCGAAAGGGGCTTGATGAGCCGCGCTTTTTTCAAGATGACGTGTTCCGGGTCGAACTCGACGTTCAAGGGCCGCCCCGGAAGGGCGAAGGAAAGCTCCTGCGACTTATCCGCGAGCTCCCGCGCGAATTCCCGCTCCCAGCCGCGCCCCGAGAAGCGGAAAGCCGCCTTGACCTTGAAAGGCTCGCCGTCGCGCCCCGCGGCGCTCGTCTGGTGGACCCACAAAACCGCCCGCCGCGGCGAACTCCCCTCGTCGTAGCGCACGCGGAAGACGGGGTAGCCGGGGCGATGGAGCCATTGATCGAAAAAAGGCTCGAGGTTCTTCCCCGAGATCTCCGAAAGGACGGCGGCGAAGTCGCCCGTCTCGACGCTTTGATCCTTGTGGCGGCGCAGGTATTCCCCCACGGCCCTCCACCAGATCTCATCGCCCAGCTCGCGCTTGAGCATATGAAGCACCCAGGCGCCCTTCTCGTAGGTGTGGCGATCGAAGAGGGACCACGGGTTGCGATAGCTCTGGCAAACGACGGGACGGCGGTAGCGGCGCGCGTCCTCCTCGAAGTAAAGATGCGCGTTGCGGTGGAGCTCGTAATCCGCCTCATCCGGCCCCTTGTCGTGGGCCTGGAAAAGGATCTCGAAATAGGTCGCGAAGCCCTCGTTGAGCCACGCATGGGACCAGTCGCGGCAAGTGACCAAATCCCCGAACCATTGGTGGGCCAGTTCGTGGGCCACCAGCAGGTCCAAGTCGGTGTCGAGCCCCGCGCGCTTGTCGATGAGCACCGCGTCCGTCTGGGTCGTCGAAGTCGTGTTCTCCATCCCGCCCGGAAATTCGGCGGCGGCCACTTGCGAATACTGCGGATAGGGGTAGGAGACGCCCGTCATGCGGGAGAAAAACTCAAGGGCTTTCGCCGTCTTCCCGAGCCCCCGAGCGGCCTCCTCCTCCCGGCCCTCCTCGCAGTAGAAGATCACCGGCACGCCGTCGGCACGCCGCTCGACGCGAGCGAACCGGCCCACCGCGAGGCTGATGAGGTAGAGGGCGTGAGGGCGCTCCATCCGCCAATGAAAGACGCTTTGGCCCCCCCGGGTTTCCTTGGAGACGAGCCGGCCGTTGGAGACGGCCGTGAAGCCCCGCGGGACGCGGGCCACGACCTCCGAGGTCGCCTTTTCGTGGGGGCTGTCATGGCAGGGAAACCAAAAGCGCGCCTCTTCCGGCTGTCCCTGGCTCCACAGCTGATGATAGCGGGACCCGCTGCCGGCCCCCGGCCTGACAAAACGCAGCCCGGCGCGCGGCTCCCGGATGTCGTAGCGGACCTCGACTTGCGCGCGGGCCCCGCGCTCCGCCGGCGACGGCAGGAAGACCCGCAACTTGCCGTTCTTGTGGGAATAACGGGCGGGGACGCCGTCGACGGAGGCGGACCGGACCCGCAGCCCTTGCGCGTCAAACTCCGCCGAGCTCAGGGCCTTCTTGAACGGGACGATATGGCTCAGGCAGACGGCCCGAACCCGGCGGCGCCGGAAATCGACGTCGAAGTCGAGGGCGAGTCGGGCGACGCGCAGGCCGTGGTTCGCGTGTTGCCGGAATTCGAGCGGAGAATCCTGCGCGGGGAGCCGGCGCCGGTTCAGGTCCTGGTGGACGGCTCGGATTCGAATACGGCGTCGCTACTGTCGAGTTACATCTCGTCGGCGATTTCGACGTATTCC
>JAJYFI010000137.1 GCA_021790955.1 bacterium
CTCGCCGGCGCGGCGGGGGCCGACAGCTTCATCGCCGGCAGCTCCGTTTTCCGGTCCCCCGATCCCGCGCGCGCCGTCGGCGAACTGCGCGCCGCGGCGGAGTCGGGTTTCGCCCCGAATTTCTCAAAGAACATCCCGACACAACGATAAAGGAGACTACTCATATGGCCCTCGTCATTCGACTTCAAAGAATCGGCAAGCACAAGCAGCCGTACTTCCGCATGGTCGCGATCGAAAAAACCCGAGGCTCTCGCGGCAAGCCGGTCGAGATCCTCGGCTCCTACAACCCGCGCATGGAAAAGCCCGCCCAGAAGATCCAAGTCAACAAAGACCGCGTCGACTACTGGGTCAGCCAGGGCGCCAAGCCTTCGGAAACGGTGGGTTCGCTTCTCAAGGCCGCGGGCGTCTCGGCCCCGGCAGCGCCCCCCGCCGCCAAACCCCAGGCCTCCGGGAAGGCCGCGGCCAAGGCCGCCAAGAAGGCCTAGCCGTGCGGGACTTGCTTCTTTATTTCCTCCGCGCGATCGCCGAAAAGCCGGAGGCGATCCAGATCGAGGAGTCGGAGCAGGGAGGCACCCTCACGCTTCTCGTCAAGGTGGCGGACGAGGACAAGGGCCGGGTGATCGGCAAACAAGGCCGCGTCATCAAGGCCCTGCGCACCGTCCTCGCGGCGGCTTCCACGCCCAACGGGCACAAGGTCGCCGTCGACGTCGAGTAAGACGATCTCCCCCCGGATGCGGCGCAAGCCGGCGGCACCGGCGCTGCGCGTCGGCATCGTGACGCTCGCTCCGGGAATGTTCGGGAGCGTCTTGGCGGAGGGCCTGCCGGGCCGCGCGATCCGTGCGGGGGTGCTCGCCGTCGGTTTCGCGAATCCGCGGGACTTCTCTCACGACCCGCGTCGCCACGTCGACGCCCGCCCCTACGGCGGAGGCCCCGGCATGGTCCTCATGCCCGGCCCCCTCGCCGCCGCGATCCGCAGCGTCGCCTCCAAAGGGTCGTGGGTCGCGGGGCTTTCTCCCCGGGGAAAAGCCTTCGACGCGGCCGCGGCCGCCAGGCTCGCCGCGAAGAAAAAACTTGTCCTGGTCTGCGGGCGCTACGAAGGGATCGACGAACGAGTCTGCGAACGTTTCGACGAGGAGATATCGATCGGCGACTTCGTCCTCTCGGGAGGCGAGATCGCGGCGATGGCCGTGCTCGACGCCGTGGCCAGGCTCTTGCCGGGCGCCATGGGAAATGCCGCCTCCGCCGCCGTCGAATCCTTCGGCGGTGGCCTTCTGGAATACCCCCAGTACACGCGCCCCCGGGTCTGGCGCGGCAAGCGCGTTCCCGCGGTCCTTCTTTCCGGGAACCACGCCCGCATCGAGGCCTGGAGGCGCCGGCGGCAGCTGGAGCTCACGCGGAAGCTGCGCCCTGATTTGCTTCTTGCGTCTAAAAGTTCTAAAGTATGACGCTTTAATTTGAGACTCCAGGGGCAAATGTCCATATGGCGCCAGAGATCAACCAACAAAATGCCGCGCCCGACTTCCGGCCGGGAGATTCGGTCCGGGTCCACGTCAAGGTCGTCGAGGGAGAATCCGAGCGCGTCCAGCCGTTTGAGGGCGTCGTCCTGCTCCGCCGCGGCCGCGGCGAAAGCCAATCATTCACGGTCCGGAAGATCTCCTTCGGCGTCGGCGTCGAGAGAACCTTCCCCCTGCGCTCGCCCTTCATCGAAAGAATCGAGATCCTCAAGTCCAACAACGCCCGCCGCGCCCGCCTCTACTACTTGCGCGGACTGACGGGCAAAGCCGCCAAGCTCGGGACCGAGGAGAGGACCGAAAAGGAAGGCGCTCCCAACGCCGCCCCCGCCGCACCGGCCGCTTCCGACCACGCGCCCGCCGACGCTCCCAAGGCGAAGACGGGCTCTCCCGCGAAAGAAGCCGCCGCCCAGCCGATCGCCAAGGGCGCCTGAACTCCTGGACGTTTTTGGGGTCCTACGCCCTCTTCCCTCTCGCGCCTTGACGATTCCTTTCGCGATGCGAGAGGTCATTCCTTCATCATCGGCGTGGATGAGGCCGGACGGGGCCCGCTGGCGGGCCCCGTGGTCGCCGCCGCGGTGCGGCTCTCCAGGGGGAACGCCCTCCTCTTGGCCGGCGCCCGCGATTCCAAGGCCTTGAGTCCCGGCCGTCGCGACATTTTCTTCGATCTCATCCGCCAAAACGCCGACTCCGTAAGCCTCGCCTGGTCCCATCCCTCGCGCATCGACGCCGAGAACATCCTGCGCGCCTCCCTCAACGCCATGTCGCGCGCCGCGCGCCGCGCGAGCCGGCCGGGCCCCGCCTTCGTCTTGGTGGACGGCCCCTTTCCCCTTCCAGGGCTTTCTACCTCTCGCCAGGAGCCCCTCGTCAAGGGCGACGCCCGCTCTCTCGCGGTCGCCTGCGCGAGCATCGTCGCCAAAGTCGTGCGCGACCGCTGGATGCGGCGCCTCTCCAGCCGCTTCCCCGGCTTCGGCTTCGAACGCCACAAGGGCTACGGGACGGCCGGGCATCTGGCGGCCCTGAGAGCGCTCGGCCCCAGCAAAGCCCACCGGCTGAGCTTCGCTCCCGTCCGCGCCGCGCGGGACAAGTGACGGCCGTCTCCGGCGATTCCGGGCGCGAAGCCGAGGAAAGGGCCGCCAGGCACCTGCGCGGGTTGGGGTGGGAGATCCTGGCCAGGAACTTTCGCACGCGTCTCGGCGAAATCGACATCGTCGCGCTTTCACCGGATAGAGCCACCGTCGTCTTCGCCGAGGTCCGCTTCCGCAGCCGCGCGGATTACGGGACGCCCGAGGAATCCGTCGTCCCCGCCAAACGCCGCAAGATCGTGCGCGCGGCGCAGATCTACCTCCAGACGGCGCCGGCCGCGGCGCGCGCCGCCTCGGCGCGCTTCGACGTGATCGCGGTCACTCCCCAGGAACTGCGCCACGTCGAAAACGCGTTCGAAGCGTTGTAGCCGCGCACGGGCTTGCCGTCGCCGCCTTCATCGTCTTTTTACCCGCATTTACCCATCTTTGCTTGAAAACAAGAGCCGTTGGGACTACTCTCCCCTCGTGCCATGAAAGAGCTTGGACGGGCGCGGGCCGGGGTCGTCTTGGCGGGAGCCCTCCTCCTCCCCTGGCGCGCCCTCGCGGCCGGGACGGAGGCCCCGGCCGGAGAATCGCCTCCTCCCGCGACGATCACCCTCCACCCCCTCAGCCGCCATGACCGGCTCCGGATCGAGGAGCGCGATCTCCAAAAGAGCGCGGCGATGATCGAGCTGCAAAAGAAGAAGCTGGCCCGGCTTGAGGCGCAATTGCGCCAACACCGCGCCGGGGCCTCGGCAGGCGCCATCCCGCGTCGCGCCGCTTCGCTTGACGGACGGCGCCGCGTCCGCCCCTCCACGCCCGCGCCGATCCCCTGGACGATTCCCGAGCTGCCCCAATGGGTCAAGGCCTGGGGCTTGGCCGTCGCGGCGCGCAACCTCGACATGCCCTATGACCAAGTCTGGCCCGCGGGGGCCTCTTCCTACTGCGCGGAAAGACCGTGCCCGTTAGCCAGGGGGAATTGGAGACCCGGACCCCCTTCGGGGTTTCAGCGCGGGATCGGGCCTTCCCCTCGCCGCTATTATTGGCCGGCGCCCCTGCCGGTCTCCCGCCGCTAGTGTTGCGTCTCCAACATATCTTTACAATAGAAGGCCCAGGTTGGGGCCAGCGCTAGGCGCGACGAGGGAGCGATGCGAGCCATCGTGACCGAGAAGCAACGACGCGATGGCCCTAAGATGGGCCTTCCCGCGGCGGGCTGGGCCTCTTTCGCCCAGCTATTGTAAAGATATGTTGGAGACACAACACTAGCCGCCAGCGCGACGTGGCGTTTCCCGCCAAGGACAAAGTACAATGCTGCCAAGATGCCTCTCCTCTTTTCGCCGCTCAAGCTTCGTGGGATCGAGTTCAAAAACCGCGTCTTCGTCTCCCCGATGTGCCAGTATTCAAGCCGGGACGGCCTGCCGACGGACTGGCACTTCGTCCATCTAGGATCACGCGCGGTCGGGGGAGCGGCGCTCGTCATGGTCGAGGCGACCGCGGTGAGCCCCGAAGGCCGCATCTCCCCGCAGGATTCAGGGCTCTGGTCCGACGCTCATGCCGAGGCCTTTCAAAGAATAAACCGTTTCGTGAAGGAACAAGGCTCGGTCCCCGCCATCCAGCTCGCCCACGCGGGGCGCAAGGCTTCCACCCCGCCGCCCTGGGAGAGGGGGCTCGGCCGCCATGTCCCGCCCGAACAGGGAGGATGGACCCCCCTCGCCCCCTCCCCCATCCCTTTCGACGAGGGCTACCCCGTCCCGCGCGAAATGACGCTCCAGGAAATCCGCCTCGTCGCGGGGCAGTTCCGCGAGGCCGCCCGTCGGGCCCTGGACGCCGGCTTTGAGCTCATCGAACTCCATTTCGCGCACGGCTACCTCGTTCACGAGTTCCTCTCCCCGCTTTCCAACAGGCGCAAGGACGACTACGGCGGGAGCCTCGAGAACCGCCTGCGGCTCGCCCTCGAGATCGCGCGAGGCGTGCGACAGGCCTGGCCCGAACGCTTTCCCCTGTTCGCGCGCCTCTCGGCGACGGATTGGTCGGAGGGAGGCTGGGATATCGATCAATCCGTCGAGCTTTCCCGGAAGCTCAAGGCCGCGGGCGCCGATCTCATCGACTGCTCAAGCGGAGCTCTCGTCCCCAACGCGAAAGTCCCCGCCGGCCCCGGCTACCAAGTCCCCTTCGCGGAGGCCATTCGCAAGCGTGCGGGCATCCCCACCGCGGCCGTGGGCTTCATCACAGACCCGGCCCAGGCCGAGACGATCCTCGCGACGGGGCAGGCGGACGCGGTGTTTTTGGCCCGCGAGATGCTGAGAAATCCTTATTGGCCGCTCGATGCCGCACGGGTCCTGAACGCGGACATCCCCTGGCCGAAGCAATACGAGCGCGCCAAAATCTCGTAACCTACTCGTCGGGCAGATCGAGGTTGCGCAGGCAGGCGTCGACGATGTGGGGGGATGAGATGCCGAACTTCTCGTAGAGTTCGGCGGGCAGTCCCGACTCCCCGAAAGCCCGGGCGCCGAGCGTCACGA
>JAJYFI010000138.1 GCA_021790955.1 bacterium
GCTGGGCTCTGCGGAAGGTCCATGAATTAGACGTCCTGCTCAACGACGCCGTCCACTACGACAAGAACCTCGAGAAATTCAGGGATCTCTGCGAAACGGCCACCGAATATTATCTGGCCGAACGATACCCCTACGAGGAGCCCGTTTCCGTCTCCAAGACGGAACTGGAGGCCCAGCTTCGTCAAGCGGGGCTTCTACGCGAGGCGCTGCGCCTTTAAATCTTCCTCGGAGGGGAGGGAGAAGCTCGAAGGCGGAAGGGAGAAGGCCTTCTTTCCTCCGCATTCCGTATACGGAATACTCTTATGATGCTTGGCTATGATCCCGGCTGGGACACGGGCTTCGTCCGTCGGCAATTGGTAGTCGCTTGAACTCTTCTTTGACACCGGCCCCTCCTGCGGGGCGGCCTGAGCGCCCGCCCATGATCGCCACCCCTTTTTATTCTAATAAAAAGCCGCGATGGCAGGCGTTCGGGAACAAAACGGGCCCCTCGTCCGTATTATAAGTGAAGGGGCGGCTTCCCCAAGCGTGTATGGCGAAGCCGGAGGAGGCCTGTTATACTGCCATGACGATCATCGCGCTGCCCAAGGCGCTGAGTGAGAAGCTCGGGGAAGAAGCCTCAAAAGCGTTCGTCGACATTTTGGACCAGGCTTTCATGAAATCAGCCGAGGAGAGGTTCGAGACCCGGCTTTCGAAGACGGAATCTCGTTTCGAGGCCCGTTTCGCGCAATCGGAGGCTCATTTCGAAACCCGCTTCGCACAATCGGATGCTCATTTCGAAACCCGCTTTGCGCAATCGGAGGCGCGGTTCGAGAAACGCTTCGTCGAATTGGAATCACGCTTCGAGGTCCGTTTCGCGACATTGGAGGCGCGCCTCGCCGATTCCAAGGCCGAGATCATCAAGTGGATGTTCGTGTTCTGGGCAGGCCAGGTCGCGACTTCCTTCGCCTTCCTCAAGCTCCTCCGGTAGCCCATCTTCCCTCGGCCGGCCGGCGATCATCCCCGACGGGCGCTTCCAATTTCGCGCCGCAAGCCGCGGCGGGAACTTTTTTACGCTGAAACCGTCTTACAAGTATGGACTTGCGGGGTAGTTCAACTGGTAGAACGGCTGACCTTCAATCGGACAATGCGGGTTCAAGTCCCGCCCCCGCAAATATCCTAGGAAACGACCGCTGCCGAACGGGTCACGGCCGTCGTTCCCGCCGATTTTTATAGCCCCGGGTCGTCCCAAAACCCCTACGATTGACCCGACGTGGAAAAGGACATCTACGCCCTCGTCGGCGCGCGCGTGCGCGAGGAGCGCAAGAGGGCGGGCCTCACCTTGGAGGCCTTGGCGGGCCAAGCCGGGATCAGCGCGAGCTTCCTCGCCTACATCGAGGCCAACGCCCGAAAGCCCAGCCTCGCCACCGTCGATAAGCTCGCACGCGGCTTGGGCGTCCCGGTTTCCGAGCTTTTCAAAGCGTTCCCGGGCTCCCACCGCCCCCACGAAGGCCCCGACGCCGCGGCCCAATTTGCCCAATCCGTGCGGGACATGGGCCCCGGCGAAAAGGCGGCCGTCCTCGACATCGTCCGCGCGGCCTCAAAGACCCTGCGCCGCCGCCCACGCGCCGGGCGCTGACGCTCCGGACGCGAGGCGGAAGCTCGAAGGCGGAGGGGGAGGTCGAAAGAAGAAGGCCCCGGCTTCCCGGGGCCTTTGCTACTCATCTGGCCGTCAACCAAAATGACTATAGCAGGACCGCTGATTGCCGTCAATAAGAAAATTTCGGAATCCGCGGCCCTGGCCGTGTCGGATGCTCGCGGATTCCTATGAGCCTGCGGGGGCGGGACTCGAACCCACATCTTCCGGTTGACGGCCAGATGTTTTGCCGTTTAAACGACCCCGCAAGTCCATACTTATAAGACGGTTTCAGCGTAAAAAAGTTCCCGCCTCAAAGCAAATTTAACCGTGGTTTATTTTGCTTTTAGGCAAATATTTTGATAGCCCATGTCCGTGCTCAAAAATCGCTATCTCAGCGCCGCCGTCCTCGATGACCTTGCCCTCAAAATGGTCTTCGTCGCCGGCCCGCGCCAGATCGGCAAGACGACCCTGGCCAAGGACATTATCGGAGGACATTTCAAGGAGACGGCCTACTTCAACTGGGACAACAGGCAAGAACGGCGGCGGCTCATGTCCGGCCAGTGGCCGGCGGCGGCGCAACTCGTCATCCTCGATGAGATCCATAAATTCAAGGGCTGGAAAAGGTTTCTCAAGGGCCAATACGACGCCCTGAAAGACCGGCACCGATTCCTGGTCACCGGCAGCGCGCGCCTGGATATCTACCGCAAGGGCGGCGATTCCCTCCAAGGCCGCTATCATCTCTACCGACTGCATCCCTTCTCCCTGGCGGAACTGCTCGGCCGCAAGGGGCGCCTCGAGCCGCTTCAAGAGGTCCCGATCGAGAGCGCCGCGGGCGCCGGGGGCGGATTGGAGGCTCTGGATAAATACGGCGGCTTTCCGGAGCCGTTCTTGGCCCAGAACGAACGGACGCTTCGGCACTGGCACAACGAGCGCAACGAGCGCCTGTTCCGCGAGGACATCCAGGACGTGGAGGTCGTCCGCGACCTGGGTCGCATGAAGCTTCTGGGCGACATGCTCCCGGAGAAAGTCGGGGCTCTCCTTTCGGTCAACGCGATCCGCGAGGACTTGGAAGTCAGCCACCGCGCCGTTTCACGCTGGCTGGATATTCTGGAATCCTTCTACTATCACTTCCGCGTCTACCCCTACTCGCGCCCCACCTTTCGATCCCTCAAGAAGGTTCCCAAACTCTACTTGTGGGATTGGTCGGAGCTGTCCGACGAGGCGGCGCGATTCGAGAATCTAGTCGCCTCCCATCTCTTGAAGCTCCTCCAATGGCTGCAAGACCGCGAGGGCTACAAGGCCGGACTTCACTTCCTGCGCGACGACGCCAAGCGGGAAGTGGACTTTCTTGTCACGGCCGACGAGAAGCCGTGGTTCGCGGTCGAGGTCAAGACCCAAGACCAAGAGGTTTCCTCCAATCTGCGCTACTTCCAGGAAAAATTGAAAATTCCCTACGCCTACCAGGTGCTCAAAAGGTCTGGAATCGACACGCTCAACAAAGGCGTGCGGGTCGTCTCGGCGGACAAGTTCTTGGCCGCCCTGCTTTGATCGCGTCCGCCTGACAATAATGGAACCTCCGCCTTCGACCTTTGGTATAATGCCGCGCTTTGACGATGACGACCGCCACCAGCGCCGACCCGCTCGACGGCGTCCGCTCGCGCCTCCAATCTCGAGCTCTACGGGTCTCCGGCCGTGTCGGGACCGAGCTCGCGGGGCTCATCGCCGCCAACGGAAAACTCCTGCGCGCGCGCTTCGCCCTCCTTTTGGGCGAGGCCCTCGGGGTCCCGGAAGAGGCCCGGGAGCACGCCGCCTGCGCCATCGAGTGGGTGCATAACGCCTCCCTTCTTCACGACGACTGCGTGGACGAGGCGACGCTGCGACGCGGCACCCCCACCCCCAACGCCGTCTTCGGGCGGTCGGTCGCTCTTCTTCTCGGAGATCTCGCCTTCTCCCAGGGCTTGGAGGAAGCGCAGGAAATCTCCCAGGAGGCCGCCAACACGCTCGTCTCCGCCGTTCGCGAGATGACGATCGGCGAGCTCCAGGAGGAATTTTTGCGCGGCTCGACCGCGATCTCAAAGGAGGCCTATCTGGGCGTCGCGTCCCGCAAGACGGGGGCCCTCTTCGAGTGGGTGGGCCAGGTCCTCGCGGGACTCTCCCCGCACGAGCTGAAGGACTCGGACCCGGCCCGCATGGGGCTCTCGGCCGGCATTCTTCTCCAGGTGGTCGACGACATCCTCGACCTCTCCCAAAACGCCCAGCGCCTGGGCAAGAAGCCGGGCCAAGACATCGCCCAGCGCCAGATTTCGCTGCCGCTCGTCTACGCTTTCGAGGACCCCTCGATCAAAGCCCGCTTCGAGGCGGCCTGGTCCAAGCCCGGGGCGATCCCGGAGACCGAGATCGCCCAACTCGCGGGGCTCGTCATGGACTCGGGCGCCGTCAAGAAAGCGCGCCGGACCGCCTCGGAGCTTTTGGCCTCCATCCTCGCCGCGGCGCGGCCCCTGCCGCGGCGCCCGGCCGCCTCCAAGCTTTTAGCCTTCATCGAGGCGATGGCGGCCCGGGAGTTCTGATCATGAGCCCCCAGGAACTTCCGCGGCGCGCGGCGATCCGCCGGGAGATGGAAGAGATTTCGGAGCGCGAGTCCTCGGACGCCGCGCCATGCCTTAACGCCCGCAAGGAGGATGCCATGAAGCTTGCGCCTTTCGTCAAGTTCCGCGAGGAGAAATTCGGAGCGGTGCTCTTCGAGACCCGCTCGGAGAAGGTCTACACCCTGAGCCCCACCGGGGCGGCCGTCGTGCGCGAGGTCCTGGCCGGCGCGAACGGCGCCGATCTCCTATCCCGGCTCAAAGCCAAATACGAGGACGCGTCGGGACGCATGGAGTCCGAGGCCAAGGCCTTCGTCAAGGACTTGAAGGACAAGGGACTTCTGACCGAATGACGCAGGCCGTCGCCCCCTCGATCAAGCAAGCGACTTCCGACGATCTCGGAGCGCCGCTCTACGTCGCCTGGCAGATCACGAACGAGTGCAACCTGGCCTGCCTCCATTGCATCGAGGAGTCGGGGCCGGGCAAAGCCTTCCCGGACGAGCTCTCCCGCGACGAGGCCTTCCGCGTGATCGACGGCTTGATCGAGAACGAGGTCCCTTACGTCTCGCTCTCGGGCGGGGAGCCGATGGCCCACCCCCATTTCTTCGAAATGGCCGAGCGCTTGACAAGCGCCGGCGTGGGCGTCAAGGTGGAGACCAACGGGCATTACCTCACGCCGGAGAGCTGCGCGCGCTTCAAGGATATCCGAATCAAGGTGGTGCAGGTTTCCTTGGACGGGGCGAAGCCCGCCTCCTACAACAAGATGCGCGTGAGGGGTCGCTACGAATCAGCGATCGAGGGGATCAAGCGCTTGAAGGACGCCGGCGTCCCGATCGAGATCAATTTCGTCCCGGCGAAGTTCAATATCGGCGAGGCGG
>JAJYFI010000139.1 GCA_021790955.1 bacterium
TCGTGGCGGGCTGGACGGCGCTCAGCGCCCAAACGCCGTCGTTCCATTTCTACGGGCCCATCAGCCGCTTCCTGACGCCGGAGAGCGCGAACGGCAACCAAACGGCGATTCTCTGCTTCGACAACCCGGCGGATCTGGGCGTCTCGGGAACGATCTACAGCCTCATCGGGACGAAGATCGCGAGCATCGGCCCCAACATGGACGCGACCGGCACCGGATGCCCGACGAAATTCCCCGGACAAGCCAAGCCCCAATACCTCGGTTGGGACGGGCGCGCGAACGGCTCCGTCGCCCACGGGGGCGTCTATCTCTACGTCGTCACGGCGGGAGCCAAGAGCTACTCCGGGACCGTGGTGCTCGTGAGGTAATCCCATGCGAATCAAACTCCATCGCCTCATTTTAATCGCCTTCCTGGCGGCGCTCGCGGGGCCTCCCCCGGCGCGCGCCGCCTTCGAGGACCTGGGCGTCTCGGCCCGGGCCCTCGGGATGGGCAACGCCTTCACCGCGGTGGCGGACGACGTCTACGACATCTACTACAACCCCGCGGGCTTGGCGACGCTCGACCAGCCCCAGCTTGGAGTGTCCTATTCCAAGCTTTTCCCCGGCCTCACCGACAACTCCAACCTCCAGAACTCCTTCGTGGGATATGAGAATCCGCTGGAGGACGGACGATGGGGCACGGTCGGCTTCGCCTGGAACAACTTCGACCTCGCGGGCCTCTACCAGGAGAACTCCGTCTTCACCTCCTATGGGAGAGCGATTATTCCCGGGAAGCTCTATGGCGGCGTCAGCGTCAAGTACCTGGAACGCTCGCTTAACGCCGGCTCGGCCGCCTCGGATGCGCTGTCGCCTACGGGAATCGCGACGGGCTCGCCGGATCCGGTGCTGCAGCATTCCTCCGAGCAGACCGCCGACGCGGATCTGGGGCTCCTCTACCGGCTGCTCCCCCGCTGGAGGGTGGGAGCGATGGTCCAGCACCTGTTCGACCCGAACATCGCCTTTTCGCCGACGCAAAGCGACATCCTGGGCCGCAACTACGACTTCGGGGTGTCCTATAAGACTCCCTTCACGACGCTCGCGGGCGAGTACGACCTCGTCGCCGACCCCGGCGGGTGGACGGACGAGATCGCAACCCTGGCCGGCGAGAAATGGCTGCCGACCCTGATGTACGGCACCTTCGGCATGCGGGGCTCGATCGGCCTCGGCAATCGAAGCTACGCCCGGGCAACCGCCGGCATTTCCTATAGGATCAACAGGCTCGAGTTCGACTACGGCTTCGCGATGCAGCTCTCGGGGCTCACCCTGGGCGACACCGGCGGAACCCATCACCTCGACATGATCGTGCGCTTCGGATCCTCCAAAAAAGCGGCGCCTCTCTTTCGCGAGGCGATGCTCGAGAACATGCCGGAGCTCGCGTCGATCGGGACGCCGGAGTTCCGATACGAAGAGGCCGCGGCAAGCCGTTATGCCGGCGCGGCGGTGCGCGAGTTCCTCAAAGAGGCCCGGACCGCCGTCGTGTCGGGACGGTTCGAGGAGGCGCGCGAACACGCGGGGCAAGCCCTGTCCTTAAAGCCCGGCGACGCGACCATACGCTCGGATTACGAGCGGCTCAAGATCGTGAGCTCGATCTATCCCGAGATCGACGGTTTCACGAGCGACGCCGCGAGCGCGGCCGTCTACGACGGAATCCTCAACTTCCTCGACAGGAAGGATCCGCGGGCCCTCCAGGACATCTCCTACGCCGCGAATCTCGACCCGTCGGACGCGAAAGTGGTAGCCTTGGAAAACGCCATGAAGTCCGTCGCGCAAGCCGCAAGGCCCGTCGCCGCCCCGGCGCCCGTCCCGACGCCCCTCCCCGCTCCGGCAGCGGCCGCGACGATCCCCGTTCCCGCGCCCGCCGCCAGCCTGCCGGCCGCCAAGAAGGCGCCCGCCCTCGCTCCCGCGCCTTCCCCGATGCCGGTCGCGAGGACCGCGCCCGCGTCCAAAGCCGCAGAGGTCGCCTCCGATTCCGCGATGCTTGAAATGGCATTGCGCCAGGGAGACTACGACCGGGCGATCGAGGTGGGCAAGCGGCTCGCCAAGTCGCGTCCCAACTCGCTTGTCTACCGACGGCTCGGCATCGCCTACGCCGGCAGGATGGATTACCCCGAGGCGCTCAGGGCGCTTCGCATGGCCTATTCCTTGGAGGCGGACCCCGAGTTGCGCAGCAAGATCCGCTTCTATATCGAGGCGCTGGTCCCCATCCTTAAAAAGAGCCAGCGCAACGGATTCGGGGAGCAAGCGGCGCGCTCCGTCCTCTCGCCGGAGGAGGTCGAGCAGCTCTACCAAAACGGAGTCGAGCTCTACAGCCAAGGGAAACTCCGCGAGGCGGCGAAGGTCTTCAAGTCCGTGCTCGACGCCGATCCGCGCAATCTGCCGGCGCGGCGCGCCTTGAAGCGCATCAAGACGGAGCTCCTGGAGCAGGGCCAATGAGCATCAGGGCCCGTCTGACGTTATGGCTCTGCGCGATCCTGCTTGGCGTCATCGCGCTCATGGGCGGAGGGATCCTCCTCACGCAGTGGACCTTGGCCACGCGCGAAGCCTCGAACCAGATCGCCCTCATCGAGGGTTCGCTTAAACGGACGGCCTCCGACGCCCTGCTCCAGGCCGACGACCTGCTCTTGGTCGGGAACATCAAGTTCCTCGAGAGCCAGTATCCCCCCCTCGCCTTCGCCGAAATCCGATGGAAGAGGCCCCCCGCCGACCAGACGATCACCGTCGGCTTCCCCCCTCAGGGCGCGGCGATCTCGCGTCGCCTCACGGTGAAGGACCCCTTCTCGCCGTCGAAAAGCATCACGATCGCCTTTCAAATCGCCCGCGCCGCCCTCGACTCCAAGGCGACGCAATCCGTCAAGAGGATCGCCAAGATGACCCTCTTTTCGGGCACCGCAGCCTTCATCTTCTTCGTCGTGTTCGCCTTTGAATTCGCGAAATCCCTGACGGCGCCGTTGGGATCCCTCGCGACCCTCGCCGAGGAGATCGGCCGCGGCCGCTTCGGCCGCAAGCTTCCCTGGAGATCCCGTGACGAGATCGGCCGCTTTGTCGAGGCCTTCAACGCCATGTCGGAGCGCCTCGCGACGCTCGACGAGTCGAAGAAGAATTTCGTCTCCTCCGTGACGCACGAGTTAAGGTCGCCTCTCGGCGCGATCGAGAGCTTCATGCCTCTCATCGAAGGGGCCCTCGACGACCCGTCGACCGCGGCCAGATCGTCGCTGCGCGTCTACCTCGACCGAGTGCGCGACAACATCCATCGTCTGCGGCTTTTCGTCGAGGATCTGCTCACGTCGGCCGCCATCGAGCGGGGATCCATGACCTGCCTGCTCGCGCCCATGAGCATCCCCGGGATCTCCCGCGATATCCTGAATCTCTTCCAAGCGAAGGCTGAAAATCTCGAAGTCACCCTGCGCGAGGAGATGCCCTCGGGGCTTCCTCTCGTCATGGGAGACGCCGACAAGCTGCGCCATGTCGTCGTCAACCTGGTGCACAACGCCCTGAAATACACGCCCGCCGGAGGGACGGTGACCATCGCCGCCGCGCGGGAGGGCGAACACGTCTGGTTGTCGGTTTCGGACACCGGGACCGGCATCGACGCGGAGGACATCTCGAAGCTCTTCAAGCTCTTCTCCAAGGGCCGGAACTCGGACCGCACCCAGGACGGATCGCAGGGCACGGGGCTTGGACTCTACATCGTCAAGTCGATCATCGAAAAACACGGCGGCGAGGTCCGCGTGCGTTCCGAACCGCGCGCCGGCACGACGATCGGGTTTTCCCTCAAAATCACCGCTATCAAGCAGGAAGGAGCGGCGCGCGAAGCGCCGCACTCCGGCCAAGGAGGCCTGTCATGAACGTCAAAGTGCTGGTCGTCGAGGACGATCGGGATTATCGATTGATCATCGAGGAATATCTAAAGCCCGCCGGCATGGAGGTCCGCGCCGCCAAGAACGGGGAGGAAGCGCTGGAGATCCTCAAGACCTATTCCCCGGACATCGCTTTGGTCGACTGGATGATGCCGCGCCTGGACGGCGAGGCCTTCTGCAGGGCCCTCCGCGCCGACCCCCGGCACGCGCGGCTTCCCATCCTCATGGTGACCGTCAAGAAGGAAGCGGAGGAGCAGGCGGAGGCGCTTCATTTCGGAGCGGACGGTTTCATCAACAAGCCGTTCAAGCCGGAGGAGCTTCGGAGCCGGATCCAGGCGCTTCTCAGAATCAGGGCTGCTTCTTGAAAAGCACGTTCAGCCCGAATCGGTGAAGCACGTCCGGGTTTTGCGCAAGAAGCCATAGCACGCCCTTGTCCTTGTCGACGGCGAATCCCGCCGCCTCGGAGCGAAGAGGCAGATCGGAGTCGAGGCTCGCCGAATCGATTTTCGCCGGCTGCTTGCGGCCCTTGTCCAAGGCATACCGGGTCAGGCGGCGGCTCAAAGCGTCCAGAACCCACAAACTTCCTTGTGAATAATAGAGGCCCGCAGGGATGGCCCCCCCCATGGGATAGCGCCCCTTCAACGTCAAATCGTAACGCGGTCCAGGGCCCACGGCGTAGCGGTCGACTTCGTCGTCGAGCAGATCAGCCGCCCACAAATCATTCCCATCGTGGTAGAGGGAGGAAGGCTTGCCCTTGAGCTTCATATAGACTCTTGCGGGCGCCCGGGAGGCATCGTTTTGGTGGCGGTAGATATACCCCGTCTCGCGGTCGCTGCTCCAAAAAAACCCGTTTCCCCACGCGAGACCGGCGGGAGAGGGGTTCCAGAATTTCTCGGTGCCGAGCAACCTTCCGGTCTCCGGGTCCAGCTTGGAAAGAACCTGGTCCTTGGATGAAGCGGAATAGAGAGCTCCTTCCTTAAAAACAAGCCCGAAAAGGCCGCCATGAGGCAGCGCGAATGATTCATGGGAAGGCGGAGGAGTCGCTGTTGAACGAGCGCGCGCAAGGAAAAATCTCATGACTGCCGATGAAG
>JAJYFI010000140.1 GCA_021790955.1 bacterium
ATCTCCAGGATGCCCTCGTCGTGGATCATGCCGTCGGCCTTGAGCTGGGCCTCGAGGATTTTGGCGATCATCTCCTGCTTGCGCAGCCCCGTGAGCTGGCCGTCGGCGCCGAGATCCTCGGCGAGAGCGGCGAGTTGCGGCATGGTCATCTTCGTGAGCTTGGGGACGTCGAGCTGCGGCGGGGGAGGCGCTTTCTGGGGCTCTTGCGCGGTTTCTTCCATGATGGATGCTCCTTACGTGGACTTCGAGATGACGGCCATCGCTCGGCCGTAGGAACGGATGGTCCTGAGAAATTGGCTCTTGGAGCCGCGATTCTCGACGACGACGTCCGCGAGAGGCCGCTTGCGCGCGTCCGGCCATTGGGCTCCCATGCGGGAAAGGGCCTCCGAGCGGCTCAGGCCGCGGAAACGGCGCAGGCGTGAAATCCTCGAGGATCGCGGCGAGGAGATGAGGATGGTCGCGTCGAAACGGGCGGCGAGCCCCTTCTCAAAAAGAAGAGGCACGTCGCAGACGAGCGCGCCCCCGCGCGCCCTCGCGATTTCGCGGCGCATGGCGCGGAGGACGGGGGGGTGAAGAAGGGCCTCGAGACGGCGGCGCTCGCTCGGGCTCTTGAAGGCGCGCTGAGCGAGCTTGCGCCGGTCGATCGAGCCGTCCGGCGCGGCGATGGAGGGCCCGAAGGCCTTCACGGCGGCGCGCGCGAGCGGCGAGCCGCGGCGCAGCAGCTCGCGCGCGATCGCGTCCGAGGAGAAGACGCGCGCGCCGGCGCGCGCGAGCTCCGAAAGAGCGAGAGTTTTCCCCGAGGCGATCCCGCCGGTCAGGCCCGCGACAAAAACTTTTTTCACGATGCCTTGGCCCTCTTGGAGTAGCGCTCCATGAGATCCCGCTCCTTGTCGGTCAGGGAGTCGAGCCCCGAGGCCAGGATCTTGTCCAGGATCCTGTCGATGTCCTCCATCTCGGGTTCGGCCGGGGGGCGAGGCGGCGCGGGGCGCCGGGAGGGAGTCCTTCTCGCGCGGGTCCAGGAAAAGAGGCCGCCCATGGGGGTGTTGGACTCGATGTTTTTCCATAGGGCCTTGGCCTTGATCTTGGCGATCCACCACCAGCGCAGGTAGAGGTATCCCGTCGCCATCCCGCCCAGGTGGGCGAATCGCGCGATGTGGCCCCCGGGGCCGCTCATGCCGAAATAGAACTCGATGAGCCCGAAGAGGATCGCCGCGTGCGCCGCCTTGAGGGGGATGAAAAAGTAGACATAAATGACGGCCTCGGGGTAGAGCATGGCGAAGGCGACCAGAAGGCCGTAGATCGCGCCCGAGGCGCCGATCACGGGGATGTCCGAATGAGGGGCGACCAGGATTTGCGTCGCGGCCGCGCCCAGGCCGCAGAGAAAGTAGAACTTGTAGAACTCGCGGCTTCCCCATTGGGCCTCGACCGGCACCCCGAACATCCACAAAGTGAATAGGTTGAAGAGAAGGTGGAGGAGCCCCCCGTGGATGAAGAGATAGGTCAGGGGCTGCCATAGCCAGAGGGAGCCTGTCACCTGCCTCGGAATGAGCCCGAAGATTTCGACGAACTGCCCGCCCACGATCTGGAAGAGGATGAAGCCGGCGATGTTGGCGAGAAGGAGGGTCTTGACGGCCCGCGGGAGCCCTCGGAAATCGAAGGGGCCGCCGCCGAAGCTCTGGGCTTGAAGGGGGGTCATCGTCTCATGCCTCCATGGCCTCCATGTCGCCCCAGTTGGTGCCGGCCGTCACATCGACGCGCAGAGGCACGGAAAGATCGGCCGCCCCTTCCATCAAGGGGCGGATGTCCCGGCAGAAAGGATCGACGTCGGCCTTGGGGACTTCGAAGAGGAGCTCGTCGTGGATCTGCAGCAGCATCTTCGCGTGCCGCAGCGGGGCCTTGGACTCCTTTTCCTTGTGAAACTTGAGCATCGCGAGCTTGATGATGTCGGCCGAGCCGCCCTGGATGGGAGTGTTGGTCGCGGCGCGCTCGGCGTACTGGCGCACGGCGGTGTTTTGGGCCTTGAGCTCGGGCAGGTAGCGGGTGCGGCCGATGAAGGTGCGCACGAGCCCCGTCTCACGGGCGGATTTGAGGTTCTCGTCGATCCAGCGCTTGACCCCGGAGTAGCGCTCGAAGTAACGAGCGATGATCGCCGCCGCCTCGGGCTGGGGGATGCCGAGCGTCTGGGCGAGCCCGAAGGGCGTCTGGCCGTAGGCGAGGCCGAAATTGACCGCCTTCGCCTTGCGCCGCATGTCGTCGGTGACGTCTTGCTGGGGGACATGGAAGACATCGGAGGCAGTGCGCGCGTGGACGTCTTCCCCCTGCTCGAAGGCCTTGCGCAGCCCCTTGTCTCCCGAGACGTGCGCCAGGACGCGCAGATCGATCTGGGAGTAGTCCGCCGAGACGAGACGGCAGCCTCTCGCGGCCGTGAAGGCGCGCCGGATCTCCAGGCCTAACGGGGTGCGGATCGGGATGTTCTGGAGATTCGGGTTGGAGCTCGAAAGCCGCCCCGTCTCGGCGAGCGCCTGGTCGAAGCGGGTGTGGACGCGGCCGTCGCGCGGGCTGATGCGGGAGAGGAGCCCGTCCACGTAGGTGGACTGGAGCTTGGAAAGCTCGCGAAAGCTGAGGAGCTTCTCAACCACCGGGTGCCGGGAGCCGAGAGTCCGAAGCGTCTCTTCGTCGGTCGAGCGCTTTCCCTTCTGGGTCTTGTGCGACACCGGGAGCTGGAGCTTGTCGAAAAGCAGGGCGGCGAGCTGCTGGGGAGAATTGGGATTGACGGGGGCGCCCGCGAGGGCGTCGATGTCGAGCCGGAGCTTCGTGAGCTCGCCGTCGAATTTTTTCGCGAGAAGCTTCAGGCAATCCCCGTCCACGGCGATGCCGATCTCTTCCATCTCCTTTAAGACGAAGACGAGCGGCAGCTCGATCTCCTCGTAAAGCTTGAGG
This sequence comes from bacterium, assembly GCA_021790955.1. Lineage (GTDB taxonomy): Bacteria > Elusimicrobiota > Elusimicrobia > UBA1565 > UBA9628 > JAJZAK01. The sequence goes on from JAJYFI010000140.1 coordinate 2,941, forward strand.
GCTCCGGCGTCCCGCAGGCGGCGCTCGAGGCCGGGCCACAGGGCGGCTTTCTCGAGACGGGCCGAGAGCGCTCCCCGCCATTCCTTCGAGGATTTGAGCGCGGGGGACTTCGCCTCGGCGGGATTGAGGCAGTACTGGGCCAGACGGGCGTCGCCAAAGGGCTTGGCGAGCTGGGAGGCGGAGGAGCCCAAAGCCTTGAGCGTCTCCTTGAGATCGTAAGCCGTCTTCGTCGTCTTGGAGGCGAGCAGGCGCTCGATGTCCCGGCGCCGGCCCTCGATCCCGCGGTCGTCCAGGAACGCGGCGCGGCCGTCCGGCAGGGCGAGCGCCGCGAAGGACTCCTCGGCGCCCTCCAGGGCCTCGTCGAGGCGCCAGCCGGCCATCGCGAGATAGGCCGGAGATCGCCGCGCGGCCGTCATGAAATCGTCCCACGCAATCTCCTTGAAGGCGGCGCGCGAGGCCTCCGCCGCGCCGCGGCCCCCGTCGCCCGCCGCGGCTGCGCCCGTCAGCTCCTTGAGGAGGGAGTGGAATTCCAGCCGCTCGAAAAGCGGCGGCAAGGCGTTGAGATCGGGGCGGGGGGGGCGGAAATAATCCCCCGGGAGATGGAGGGGCGCGTCTTCCTTGAGGGTGATGATGGCTTTGGCGCGTTCGAGGGTCTCCACGGAGTCGCGAAGGCCCTGGAGAGCCTTCGGGGGTATATGGGAGTCCCCCTGGCTCGCGGCACGGAGGATCGACTCGACCGCCCCATAGCGGTTGACGAGGTTTTTGGCGCCGACGGGTCCGATCCCGCGAACGCCGGGTATGTTGTCGACGCTGTCGCCGGCGATCGCCAGGTAGTCGACGATGCGTTCCGGCGGCACCCCGAATTTGGAGCGGACCGCGTCTTCCTCCATCCAGTCGCCCTTGGCGGCGTTGTAAACCTTGACGCCGGGCCCGACGAGCTGGAGGGCGTCCTTGTCCGACGTCACGAGCGTCACGTCGAAATCGCGCTCGCGCCCGTTTTTCGCCAGGGTCGCCATGAGATCGTCGGCCTCGTAGCCCGGCAGCGCCGCGCAGGAAAAGCCCAGCGCCGCGGCGAGCTCGCGGGAAAGCGCGAGCTGGCGCTTCAAGTCTTCGTCGATTTCCTTGCGCGTCGCCTTGTATTGGGGGTAGACCTTGTGGCGCAACGTGGGGCCCGGGCTGTCGAAGCAGGCGCAGGCGGCGTCAGGCTTCTCCTCGCGAAGGAGCTTGAGGAGCATCCGGGCGAAGCCGTAGAGGGCTCCCACGGGAAGGCCTTGCGACGTGGTCAGGGGCGGCAGCGCGTGATAGGCGCGGTGGATGTACGAGTGGGCGTCGACGAGGAAAAGGCGCGGTTTCATCTGACGGAACGGACGACGAGGCCGGCCCCGAAGGGCCGGATGCGGAAAAAAAGGGGTTAGCGCCGCGCCCCGGCCACTAGACGGCGACCAAGGTGTCGAGGGTTTTTTTGATCTCGGTCTTGGAATGGACCCCGACCAGCTGCTCGACGACCTTGCCTTCCTTGAAAAAAAGCATGGTCGGGATCGCGGAGATCTTGTAACGCGCCGCGGCGTTGGGGTGATCGTCGGTGTTGATCTTGGCGACGCGGATCTTGCCGGCGTATTCCGTGGCGAGTTCCTCGATGACGGGGGCGAGCATGCGGCAAGGGCCGCACCAGGGCGCCCAAAAATCGACGAGAACGGGTTGATGGCTCTTGATGACTTCCTGGTCGAAGGAGTCGTCCGTCAGTTGGATTTCCGACATGGTCTTTTCTCCCCGCGAAAGGGCCCCCCGAAACGGCCGGGGCTTCGCTTTGGAACGATCGACGGCCACCATCATCATAGCAGGCAGGGCTGGGGCTGTCAAGCGAACGGGCCCGGGCGGGAAAAATCAGCGCCGCGGGTAGCGCGCGGTGATCGTCGAGCGCATGCCGCCCCGGGCGTTGAACTCGCCCGTCAGCTCCGCCCAGAGGGGCTTGGTCGCCCGCACGACGTCGTCCAGGACGCGGTTGACGGCGTTTTCGTAGAAAATCCCCATCTGACGATAGATC
>JAJYFI010000141.1 GCA_021790955.1 bacterium
GATTTGGGCCTGGATGGTGACGTCGAGCGCGGTCGTCGGCTCGTCCGCGATCAGGAGATCCGGATCGCAGGAGAGGGCGATCGCGATCATGACGCGCTGGCGCATGCCGCCGGAAAACTCATGCGGGTAGGCCCTGAGCCGGCGCCGCGCGTCCGGGATGCCGACGAGATCCAGGAGGCGAAGAGCCCGCGCCATCGCTTTCCTTCTCGAATAGCCCTCGTGGACGGCCATTCCCTCCGCGATTTGCTCGCCGACGGTCAGAACGGGGTTGAGCGACGTCATCGGCTCCTGGAAGATCATCGCGATCCGGTTGCCACGGAGAGCGCGAAGCTCGCGTTTCGAGAGCCCCGGAAGGCTACGGCCCTGGAAAAGGATGTCGCCTCCGACGATCCGGGCCGGCGGCTGGGGCAGAAGCCCTAAAATCGAAAGCGCGTGGACGGATTTTCCGGATCCGGACTCGCCGACAACGGCGGTGGTTTGGCCGCGGTGGAGATCGTAGCTTAAGCCGTCGACCGCTCGGAGCTCCCGATCCTTCAGGAAGAAGCTCGTCCTCAAGCCCCGGACGGATAGAAGGGGTTCCATTTAAATCGGTGCCACGGCGCCGGACTTAAGTCCGGCGCCGTGGATTTGGCGCCGAGGACTAAATCGCCGTCGTGACCAGACTTTCGGTCGAAAGGACGCCGGGGGTCGAGCGGATATCGCGCACGACGACGTTGGAAAGGGTCGAGACATCGGTCGTCTCGACATCGAGGACCAAGTCCCAACGCCCGAAGACGGCCGTCATATGCGACACCCCCTTGATCTCGCGAATCTTGGCCAGGGTCTGCTTCTCTTTCCCGGCCGCAAGCCTTACCAACACGATCGCCGTCACCATGGGGTTTTCTCTCCTTGTTCCGGTGTTGCTGCTCGCGAGAAAGCCTGGGGAAGTATAACAAAAATTACCGGCCTATTTGATATCATGCCCCTCTTCATGCCCAAGCGCCGTCGGCGGCCGAGGAAGTCGCCGTTAGCTCCGGCGGTCCCCGAAGCGCGCCGGCTCCTGCCTCGTCTTATTCTCGCCGCCGCCGCGTCGTACGCTGTCGGCTTGGGAATCCACCGCTTGTGGCGGGAATGGAACCGCGCGATTCGCTTGGAGCCCGCGCGATCCCATTACGGCCACGACGGGCTCGTCGCCGTCAGCCTCCGGACACGATCCGTCGAGGCCGCCCGTTCTTTTCGAAGGGCGCCCCCTCAATTCGCCGTTCTCAAGAACGGCTATCTCGTCATGACGATCGGCAAGACCAGCCTGTTCACGCTTGCCTACGATTCCGCCACGGCCCGCTGGGTGGGAGTCTGGCCCTGCCCTTGGAACGCGCCCGACGGGGAATACACCCTCGCGCTCGAAGGACGGCCGGACCTTGCCCAAGACCTCCGCGCGGGCTCTTTCCGCATCGAGCGACGAAAGCCGGCGCCTTTGAAACCCGGTTTCGTCGCCCTCACGCTCGAGACCGTGGAGCCGTTCCGAGCGATGCGCGTGCGCGCCCCGGACGGAAGCATGAAGGATTGGAGGGGGCTCCTCGATTGGGCCCAATACGTCGGCGCCGACGCCTTCTGGGTGTTGGGCGGGCAAACTCCGGGGGTTGGGAAAGGAGCGGTCTGGAACGACTCCAATCTCTCCATGTTCAAGGCCGTCGGACGGGAGTGCCACCGCAGGGGCCTCAAGTTCGGGCTTTACCTCCAAAGCTATCTGACGATGGGAAAGCCGGGAGCGCTCAAGCGCTACGAATACGCCCTTGACGCCTCGAACGGCCATACGGTGCCCACGCGCGCCATCTCGCTTGACGACCCCCGCCGCGTCGAGGACATCATCGCCCGGCTCAAGACCTTCCGCGACATGCCCGAGGTCGACGACTTGGGCCTCGACTATATCCGCAACGCCCTGGGCGGCTACGAGCTCGCCGAGGACTTCTACCGGGAGATGCCCTTCATCAAGCCCCCCTCCGGCTGGACCCGGCTTTCGCGCGAGGAGAAGATGATGAGCTTTGCCCACAAGAAGATTCGCCGCAAGGACGCCGCCTTCATCGACGCCTGGCAGTGGTGGCGGGCGCACCGCGTCGCGGGGATCGTGCGGCGCATCAAGAAAGCGGTGGGCTCCAGCAAGCCCTTCTGGGTCTTCACCCTCTCCTGGGATAAGGGCTGGCATCACGGACAGGACCCCGTGATGATGAACGACGCCGGGGCCGACATCGACGCCGTGATGCTCTATGAGGCCAATTCCGAGCAGTACGCCCAGATCATGAGAGACTGGCACTCTTACGTGAAGCGCAGGGATGTCCAGCTGGCCGCGGGGGACGTCATCGATTGGTGGCTTCACCAGCACGCCCCCGACGGGCCCGAGGAGTTCTATCGGCGGCTCAAGCTCGCGATCGACAGGATCTATGGGGACGGCCGCGCCAACGCCGTCTTCTACCATGACATCGCCCGGGCCCTGCACGGCGATCTCGGGCGCTGGACCACGAAGGACTGGATGAACGCGGCGAAGCGAGTGACGGATTACTTGCGGGGCACAAGCCGCAAAACGCAAAGGAAAGCCGCGGCGGCGACGGCGGCCGTGAAAAACGGCCCCGAATTCCCATGAAAATCTCCCTCCCCTCCTCCGTTGCCGTCGCGGCCGCTCTGGCCGCCGTGGCGTTCCCATCGGCCTGCGGGACCCCGACGCCCGAACTTCAGGAAGCCTCCGTTTCCGCCGTCCCCATCACGCTGCCCTCGGGGCGAGTCATCCAGGCGGAAATCGCCGACGATCCCGCCTCGCGGGAGCGGGGGCTGATGTTTCGCAAGTCCCTGCCGGCCGGCCGCGGGATGCTTTTTGTTTTTCCGGCGGAGTCATCCCTCGTCTTCTGGATGAAAAACACGCTCGTCCCGCTCGACATCGTCTTTCTTGATTCAAAGGGCGCGGTGACGCACATCGCCGCGCAGCTTCACCCCCCCGGCCCCGACGTCCCCGACTGGGCGATCCCCCGCGCCGCAGGCTACGGCCAGTACGTGCTCGAGATCCCCTCCGGAGAAGCCAAGGCCGAGGGCCTGCGCATGGGCTCGAAGCTTGAGTTCAAGGTCAAGATCCCGCAGAGCTAGTGTTGGAGACCCAACACTAGCCGCGGCTATTTTCCCGCCTTCTGGGCGCGCGCGCCGTCGGAAACGGAAGCGCCCGCCAATCGGAACGACATCTCGCCCGTCTTCTTGTCAACGTCGGCTTCCACGGAGGATCCCGGAGGAATCGAGCCCTCCAAAAGCCTGAGCGCCAGCGGGTCCTGGATCATCTGCTGGATCGCGCGCTTCAAGGGCCTCGCCCCGAACTGCGGGTCGTAGCCCGCATCGAGCAGCTTCGCCTTCGCCGGCTCCGTCAGGACCAGGGTCAAGGCGCGTCCGGCCAGAACTCCCTGCAGGCGCTTGATCTGGATGTCCAGAATGCGCTCCATGTCGCGCCGGCCCAGGGGATTAAAGACCACGATCTCGTCGATCCGATTGAGAAATTCCGGCCGGAAATGCTCCGCAAGCATGCGCCGCACCTGCGAGCGCACCTCCTCGAATTCCCCGCGCCCGGCGCGCTCCTGGATCAAGGAGGAGCCGATGTTGGAGGTCATGATGAGGACCGCGTTTTTGAAATCGACGACCCGCCCTTGGCCGTCGGTGAGCCGCCCGTCGTCGAGGATCTGAAGGAGAACGTTGAAGACGTCCGGATGGGCCTTTTCGATCTCGTCGAAGAGGACGATCGCATAGGGCCTGCGCCGCACCGCCTCGGTGAGCTGCCCGCCCTCTTCGTAGCCCACGTAGCCGGGAGGGGCGCCGATCAAGCGCGCGACCGAGTGCTTCTCCATGTATTCCGACATGTCGAGCCGGAGCATCGCCCGCTCGTCGTCGAAAAGGAACTCCGCAAGCGCTCGCGCGAGCTCGGTCTTGCCTACGCCCGTCGGACCGAGGAGGAGAAAGCTCCCGACGGGCCTTCGGGGGTCTGAAATCCCGGCGCGGCTCCTGCGGATGCAGTCCGAGACGCGCCGCAGCGCTTCCTCCTGCCCGACGACCCGCCGGCGCAGATGCTCCTCCATATGCACAAGTTTCTGGGCTTCGCTCGCCAGCATCTTGGAGACCGGAATGCCGGTCCATTTGGCGACGACGCGCGCCACGTCCTCGCCGTCCACCTCCTCCTTGAGCATGCGGCCCTTGGCCTCGCTTTTGTCCAAATCCTTGTTCGCCTTCTCGAGCTGCTTTTCGAGGCCGAGCCTCTCCCCGTAGCGCAGCTCCGCCGCCCGGGCGAGGTCCCCGCGCCGTTGAGCCTGGGACTCCTCGTTCCTGAGCTCCTCGATGCGAACCTTTAAGTCGCGCACATTTGTGATGGCGTCCTTTTCAGCCTTCCAGCGCAGCTTCAGGCGGCTCGATTCTTCGCGAATCTCCGAAAGAGTCCCTTCCAGTTCCTTTAAGCGGTCTTTCGACGCTGCGTCCTCTTCCTTGAGGAGGGCCTGCTTCTCGATCTGAAGCTGGGTGATGCGTCTCTCAAGCTGGTCGATCGGGGAAGGCATCGAGTCGATCTCCATGCGCAGTCCCGAGGCCGCCTCGTCGATGAGGTCAATCGCCTTGTCCGGGAGAAATCGGTCCGTGATGTAGCGATGGGATAGGGTCGCGGCGGCGACGATCGCGGCGTCCTTGATGCGCACCCCGTGATGCATCTCGTAACGTTCCTTCAGCCCCCTCAGGATCGCCACCGTGTCCTCGACCGAGGGCTCGCCGGCAAAGACAGGCTGGAACCGGCGCTCCAGCGCCGCGTCCTTCTCGATATGCCTGCGATACTCGTCGAGGGTGGTCGCGCCGATCGCCCGCAGCTCCCCGCGGGCCAAGGCGGGCTTCAGCATATTGGAGGCGTCCATCGCGCCCTCGGCCGCGCCGGCCCCGACCAGCGTGTGAAGCTCGTCGATAAAAAGGATGA
>JAJYFI010000142.1 GCA_021790955.1 bacterium
CCTCCAGCAAGATGACGAATAGCCCGCCCCGCGCCATCGTCGCCGGCCATGCCGACTTCGCCACCGGCCTCGTGTCGGCCGTCGAGGCCATCACCGGACGCGGGCACATATTCGTTCCCGTGGCCGTGCCCACGCTGAGCACCGCCGACATCGAAGCGCTCGGGCCGTGGCTCGACGCGCCCCCTCGCCTGCATCCTCTCCCCTTGGCGGAGAGGGAGGCATCGGGGAATCAGTAGAGAAGAAAGGGCTTGCGGGTTTTTTCGAAGGCCTCGGCGGCGAAGAGCTCCTCAAACGCCGCGCGCCCGGCGCCGCGCTCGTAGAGCCGCCTGAAACGTTCCGTGCCGACCATCCGCCGAGCCTCGACCCATCGGAAGGAGAAATCCTTCGGGTGGACATCCCGAAGCGCCAGGACGATGGCCAGGAACGTCTTCAATGGGTCGAAGGTCTTGCGGTCGGTGATTCGCATCATGAGCCCTCGGCAGGGTCGGCCCTGATAGGGATTTTCAGCCGGGACCGCGTTCTGCGGCGCGAAAGAGACGCCTCTCGGAGGCGACTTCGAAAGAGCCCGCAGAAGCTTGGGAGCGTTGAGCCATGGCGCGCCGATCCACTGAAAAGGCTCGGGGCCGCCGCGCCCCACGGCAAGGTTCGAGGATTCGAAGATGCCGAGGCCGGCGTAGAAGAGCGCGGCGGTGAAACGGGGCAGGTTGGGGGAGGGAGGAGTCCAGGCGAGCCCCGTCGCGTCAAAATCCATGCCTCGGGACCATCCTTTCATGGCGATCACGGCGAGCCTCGGGTGGCGGATGCCGCGGTTGTAGAAACGGGCGATCTCTCCGGCCGTCATGCCGTGGCGTATGGGGACCGCGAAAAAGGCGGTGGAACGGCGCTCGGCGACCAGAGAGGGTTCGGCGACGGGGCCGGCGACGACCATCCCGCCGAGGGGATTGGGCCGGTCGAGCACGACGAAGGCGACGCGGGCTTTTTTAGCGGCCTCCAAGGCGAGTCCCATCGTCGTGAGATAGGTGTAAAAGCGCACGCCGACATCCTGGACGTCGAAGACGAGGGCGTCGAGGTCCTTAAGGTCTTCGGGCTTGGGCGGCACGGGACCATCGCGGTAAAGAGTGATGACCGGCAAAACCTTTCCGGCCGCGACAACCGTCGAGGATGAGATGGGGCCGAATTCGGTGAGGCCCTTGAGACCGTGCTCCGGGATGAAGATCTTCCTTAGGTTGAGCTGCGGGGCGGCGGCCAGGACGTCGATCGTGCTGCGGCCCGAAGCGTCCCGGCCCGTCTGATTGGTGATGAGGCCGACGCGACGGCCTTCGAGCGGCTTAAAATGCGAAGACTCAAGAACGTCGATGCCGGTCTCAACGGCAGCGATCGAAGGCCGGAAAAGGCCGCAGCACACGACAAAAGCCGGCAAAGCCGACAGTATTCTCTGAAGCATGATCTCACGCCGGCCTTCAATGGCCTGCGCTCCCTTTAGAGGGTCGACATGTCGATCGTGAAACGGTATCGAACATCTCCTTTCAGCAGCCGCTTATAGGCGGCGTTGACGTTCTGGATGGCGATGACCTCGGTGTCCGCGAGCACATGGCGCTTCGCGCAAAAATCCAGCATCTCCTGGGTTTCCTTGATTCCTCCGATCAGGGAGCCGGCGATCTGGCGTCGTCCCGGGATGAGGCCGAAGGCGGGCACTGAGAGGGGCTGGGGGGAGGCGCCGACGAGGACGAGCGTTCCCCCGAGGCGCAGGCACGCCAAGGGGATGCTCAGGTCGTGTGGGGCGGAGACCGTGTCGATGATGAGGTCAAGACGGCCCGCGAGCCGGGCCGTCTTGGCCGGGTCGGAAGACAAGACGAAGTCGCCGGCCCCCAGGCGCTTGGCATCCGGTTCTTTCGCCCGAGAGCCGCTGAGCACGGTCACCTCCGCGCCCATCGCCGCCGCGATTTTGACGGCCATGTGCCCAAGTCCTCCAAGGCCAAGGACGCCGACACGCGTCCCCTTTCGGGCGCCGAAACGCTTGAGAGGCGAATAGGTGGTGATGCCGGCGCAAAGGAGGGGCGCCGTGCGCTCCAGGGACATCCCGGCGGGGATTTGGAGGACGAAGTCCTCGTTGACGACGATGTGGGAGGAATAGCCGCCGTAGGTGGGGGTTCCGTCCACGTCCGTGCTGCCGTAAGTGAAAATGGGCCCTTTTTCGCAGTGTTGTTCGAGGCCATCCCGGCATGGGCCGCAGCTGTGGCAGGAGTTGACAAGGCAGCCGACCCCCGCGATATCTCCTAGCTTAAACTTATGGACTTCGCGGCCCACCGCCGAGACGCGGCCGATGATCTCGTGCCCCGGAACGAAAGGGTAGACGGAGGCCCCCCATTCGCTCCGGACGGAATGAAGGTCTGAGTGGCAGATGCCGCAATGGCTGATATCGATGCGGACATCCCGCGCGCCGGGTTCCCGGCGCGTAATCTTCGAGGGCGCCAAGGGAGAGGAGGCGCTTTGGGCGGCGTAGGCTTTGGCTTCGGACATGGGGGAAACCTCCAACGATCAATGACTACTCGTGCCTGCTGGCCCTCCTCATGAGGACCGGCTTAAGGCGGTCGGAGAGCAGGGGGCCCAGCGTGGTGACCAGGGTCGTCGTAAAAATCCCGAATCCGCCCAAAACCAGGCTGACGACGAAGAGTTTGGCCTTGGCGGTCGTCGGATAGATGTCGCTGCCCGCGGTCGACAGGGTCGTGACGGCGAAGTAGAGAGCCGTCGTCAGGTCTCTAATGGGCGGCTTGAACCTGTCGCCCAGCAGCAGGGCTCCCAGCACGCCGTAGGCCAGCACGCCGATGAGCCCCGCAAAGGACATCAAATAGGCGCCGATGAGCGTCTGACGATCGAATCGAGCGTTCCAGGCGGCGAGGGCCGCTAGGGAGAGGCCGGGGGCGAGCATGTCATGAAACGGTCTGCGGCTTGCGAGATCGAGGCCCAAGGCGGCCAGGAGAAGCAGGGTTGAAAACACCCACGCGGCTCGCAGCCTCCAGAACAGGCCAAGGCCCGTCGCCAGCATCCCGGCGCCGAGCAGCGTCTGCGTTCCTTTGCCGACCATCCCCAGGGAGAACTCCTGGCTCAGCTGCGAAAGCGGGCCTACCTGGACGATGTTGCGATAGGCGGCGCCAAACTCCCGCACCCCCAGCCCTGTCATGATGTTGGTGACGCCCGTGAGCAGCAGGAGCAGCCCGATCGGCAGGTGCGGCCACATCTTAGCCAGGGGGAGTCGCTTCATGGTCGAGGAGGCGGCAAAGTGAAACGCGATACTCCATTATAGTAGAGGTTGAAGGCGATCGGAAACGAGTTCCTCCCGTGGCGGCGGCGCGCCGTCGCTACTTGAGATTTTCGCGGATGTAGGAGGCGCGCAGCTCGTCGCGTTCGAAAGCCGTCAGCTCCCGGTTTTTCATCATTTTGAGGTGAGCTGGCTGGGTTTGGACAAGAAGGGCGTTGACGACGGCCAGCGATCCGGGAAGGCCTTGAAGGCCGGACACGAGGCCCATGCGCAGAAGAGAGAGGCATCGTCCGGCTTCCTCGAAGGAAACGAGCCTGGCGTTCGTCAGGACGCCGGCGGCGCGGAATATCCAATCCTCGGCGCGTCGGCGGGTCTCGGCCCCCGAGAGGAGGCTGGAGCGCGTCTTGACCTCTTCCTCGGCGATGAGACGGGCGCCTTCCCCGACGGCGGCCAGTATCTCCGCCTCCGTCCGGCCGAAGCCCCCGGCGTTCGCGATCTGATAGAGATCGCCCATGATTTTAGTTCCCTCGCCGTAGAGGCCCCGCACGTTGAGACCCAGTCGGGGCAGCTCCGAGAGGATCGCATTGATGGATCCGGCATGGGAGAGGGCGGGCAGATGGAGGAGGCAGGAGGCCCGAAGACCCGTCCCGAGATTCGTGGGGCAGGCTGTGAGGTAGCCGAAATCATCTCGAAAAGCGAAGGGCAGCCGTCGAGCAAGCGCGGACTCCGCACCGTCTGCCGTCGCATAGGCGTCTTGCAGGGAGAGCCCGGGCGCCAAGGCCGAAAGGCGCAGGTGGTCCTCCTCGTTGACCATGAGGCTGAGGGTCTCCCCGCTCCCTATGACCGCTCCTCTCGAGACGGGGTGCTCCTCGAGATCCGGACTGATCAGGTGCCTCTCGACCAGAAACCGCCGGTCCGTCGCGTCCAGATCGGTGAGGCGCAGCATCGCCGAGCCGGAGAGGACGCCCGCGGCCGCGAACACCTCGTCGAGGACGGACTTAAGCCCCTTGGCCGATAGATGGGCCGGGAAGGGCCGTCCGTTCAGATTGCGGGCGAGCCGTGCCCTGGAACAGAGAACGGCGGCGTGCTGCGGGCCGTCCGGTTTCGTCCAGCCGATTTCCAGCTTGAGCATCGCCTGAAGCTGCACGGTCAGGTCCTCTAGGAGGGGGACTTGCCGCGGTGCGCGGTCGCTCCGTCGTGGATGCGGGCTAGAAGCCTTTGGAGCGCGGGCTTGAAGGCTTCGTAGCATTCGGGGCAACCAAGAAAGCCGGTCTTTCGAAATTCAGAATAGGAGATGCCGCAGGCGTGGCAGTACGGGGCGTTTTCGCCGCGCGAAAGCTTGGGAATCGCGGCAAGCAATGGAAGCAGGAAAGCTTCCGCCGCTCCCGCCGCCGCTCCGGCCTTGTCGGCGCAGGAAGAGCAAAGAGAGGCTTGGCGGACCTGGTTGTCGACGAGCTCCTGGATGAAGATGGCCGCCTCGTTTTCCCCGCAGGAGGTGCAGATCATGGGGGCCGACCCCTTAAAACTTCAAGTCGATGCCGACCGGACAGTGATCGGAGCCCATGACGCGGGGCTGGTGGAAGGCCGAGGTAAGATGAGGGCGCAAATCGGCGGAGATAAAGAAATAGTCGATGCGCCAGCCGACGTTCCGCTCTCGCGCGCGGGTCATCTGGTCCCACCAGGTATAATGGCCG